>NZ_JBDGAB010000008.1:55878-94956 GCF_040910705.1 Blautia sp. RTP21359st1_E11_RTP21359_211015 | reverse complement strand
AGTTCTGGCCCTGCCGCAATGCTTTTAGCCGTCTCACGGAGCCCTAGTAGTATCCCCCGACGGAGTCCCTGCCCGGACCGATGCCACCTTCCTCTGGCGTCCCCCTCTCCATCCACACCACAAAAACCTCCACCCCCGACTGCATCCCCCACAGACCAATTCCACCTTCCTCTAGCGTCCCTCTATACCTCCAACAAAAAAGCCCCGGTGCCCAGCAAATACAACACTGCCAGACACCAGAGCAAAAAGAACAAATGTCAAGCGGGTATTCACAATCCACTTCGCTACTTGCTCATAACCGAATAACTGCTCCACAGCTTATCGCTTTTCGTAGCCCCGCAAAGGACTTAATTGATCCAGTTAAACCTCAATCACTTCCCATACACTGCATTAGACTTACATCCCGAAATATAAGCTTCATAATTCAACGCACTATCATAACGAGCCAAATGCCCCTGCATAACATACGGATTCCTCACAACTGACGCCACATATCCCCCGGACTTCTTCAGGCAAGTCAGATAAGTCCTCATCAGCAGCTGATAATCCCCAATCTGTTGATTCGAAGCTCCACCATTATTCTTCGCCTGAATGATCTCATTCCGAAGCTGCATAGCAGAATTCCTCAAAGTCATCATATTTGACACCGAAACCCACGCCTGCTTATAGCCCTCGATCGTCGGCCCCGGGATCATTGTACCCGTAACTTTAAAGATCATCTCCGCAATCTCAACATAACAGCTGCCAGTATATCCCTTATGAGTCCATACTGTATCCAGAATCTTCGTCAATGACTTCGTCAACATCTTCTTCACATTCTTCATACACCTGTCTGACGCATAATCCACCATCAATGTCTTAAGCGGCTGGTCATAATACTGTTTCAAAAGATCGATTCCCCTCTTCAAAGAAGAATCCGCCTGCAGCCGATAACTCAGTCTGTCAAGACAATCCCGTCCAACCGTAACCAACGTCAGAAAATTCATCAGATAATCCCCTGCACTCATAATAGCATCTGCACTGTTAAAAGTTTTATCAATGGTATCCCACCTGGAAACCCCTTTATCGTTTTTCTTGTAAAACCAATCAAGCATATCATTAAGCTCAGTTCTGCTATACTGCGTCACACCCTCCAGCTTCATAGCCAGCTGATATTTCGTGTCACCATTTTCAAAGAAGTGATCCGAAAGATCTTTTGTATTATGAATGATATCATAAGCCTCTGCCAGAGTATCGTTACCATATGTCAGCATAGAACTATCCGCAGTTTCCACAATAAGCTCCATAGCCAGACTCTGTTTCAGTTTATCATCTGAAAAATCCGTCCCATACGCCTTATTAAACAGATTACACATCGAATCCGCAAATCCGTTCAGCATATTGGATTTAACCGTAGCCCAATATGTTGAAGTGCCAAAGCCCGAAGTAGCACTGGTATCCGCACTTAACGCATCAAACATCTCACCCTGAAGATCACCTGTAACCTTATCAAAACCGGCATTGTTCAGAAACTCCGGATACTTTCTGAAAAGATCATCCGTTGAAAGCTTCGTATCCACGCTGGAATCAACACCACCACCTGCATTAAAGGCCACATTCGCTGTCAGCTTCTCATTGCCACCTGCGATTTTAATCTGAGCCCATTTATATTTCGGCCCCGCATAATAAACCTTATTAATATTATTGCAGCCTCTGAATGCATTTGCCTCAACACTGGTCACATTGGAATACACCATTACCGTACGGATCTTAGCACAGCCATCAAATGCACTGCTACCGATCTTCTTGGCATTTTTCGAAATATAGACAGAACCTGAAAGCGAGCTACACCCCTTCATCAGACTTGCGGAAATCTCTTTCAGACCATCCGGCAGATCAATAGAAGTCAACGATTTACAGCCGGAAAAAGCCTCCGCACCAATAGATACGGTCTTACGGTTAAGAGAAACCGATTTCAGTGCAGTACAATTCTTAAACGCCTTTTTACCAATAGTAAGAACACCCTCTTCTGCGATCACAACCTTCTGGATCTTCTGTCCTTCAAAAACACTGTCCCCAAGTCCTTTTACCCGAACCATTTTCATTCCAATCGTGATCGTCGTAGGAACTGTAACATTCACAGCCTTTCCGGTATATTTCATCAGGATCACTTTTCCATCACTATCCTGTTTAAATACCCAATCACTATTCTGGACTTTTCCCGTCAGATTGATCGTAAATACTCTCTTAGAAGCCAGGTATACCTGATCTGCACTTGTCTTCGTAGTAACCGTCACAACAACTTTGCCCTGGCCTCTCACCATCAGACCTTTACCGCTTTCATACCACGCCGCTGTTTTTCCGGAATTTGATACTGCACAAGAATATTTTGCTCCTCCGAGAACTGATATCTTGATCGGCTGATTGAAGTTATCACTGGATATCGTATAACTGTTCTTTCCATCATTCTTTAAAGCCTTGAAAACAAGCTTAATATTCTGACGCCCCTGCAAAACAACCTTCATTTTTTGAGATGCTGCTTTATAATGTTTTGTTTCCGCTGCTCGTACTGTAATAGTTGCAACGCCTGGTTTTTTCAACGTTACCTGCTTTTTCCCTTTAACTATTGTAATTCCTGAAAAATCACTGGACAGACTAATCTTTGGATTTTCCCTTGCAGAAACACTTAAATTCTTTGTTTTTCCAGTCTCTGTCACATTAAAAATGACATTCTTTGTCTTGATTGTCTGTTTTGCCTTTACAATATTAAAGCTTGCCTTTTTACTTTTGGATTTTGCAAAAACGCCCTTACCCTTGATCGTGACGATCACTTTACCAGGTTCTATATTCTTTTTGGAAGGATAAGAAACCGTATAATGCGTTTTCTCTTTTAAAGTCTGTCCATAGAACTTCACTGTAACCTTCGGTGTTTTCGGTTTCCCATTCCAGGTACAGTTTCCTACAGAAATCTTTGCCTTCGTCAAATCCGCCTTTGCCCAGTGAGCATAAAGCTTCTGATCGCGTTTCAAATTGACCTTTGTACCTGCAGTAACCCTTTTTCCGCCTTCCTTCGGTGTTGTATACCGCCCCAGAAAATAATAATTCTTTCTGGACGGCGTCGGAAGTTTTCCGTACGCACATTTATTTGTAACCGTCTTTTTCTTATACTTTGACGCAAGCTTCGCATCCTTCGCATTTTTATCAAACGTGATCTTAAAAGTTGTTTTCTCTGTGACTCCCACTGAAACGAACGGTATGGAGAATTTTTTCGCGTAAGCTTCCGCAAAAGAACCTGTAGAACCTTTTATTGCAAAGTCGGATGAAACATTAACAAAAATCGTATCTTCATTCAAATATGTAATATCATTATACCACGCCATTGTTTTTACACTTGGCGGAATCATAACCCATTTCAGTGATTTACAATCCTCAAAAACATACTCATTGATTTTCTCCACAGAGGAAGGTAATGCAAGGTTTTCCAGCTTCTCACACTTGTAAAACGCCTGTTTCCACAAAACTTTAAGTCCGCTGTTGATCACAACTTTCTGCAGATTTATACATCTTCCGAATGCAATATAATCAACATCTGTAACCGTTGAAGGAATCTCTATGGATTCGATTCCCGTACATCGGTAAAACAGTCCCTGTGCAATTTTCTTGATTCCTTTTCCAAAGGTTACCTTTTTCAGATTCACGCAATCTGCAAAAGGGCCGCCCATATCATAGTAATTTCCTGTAGCTCCATTTGTCTCCACACCAGCCGGAATATTTACTTCTGTCAGACTCTGGCAGTTATAGAACACACTTATCCCAAGATACTCCAGGGAATCTGGAAGTACAACATTTTCCAGGCTTGTACAGTTAGCAAAAACATTATCACGGATCGTTTTCAGCGTTTTCGGAAGGTCGCGTTCTGATAATTTCATATTTTTGCAGTTCTGAAAAGCTTCTGAATCAATACCCTCCAGCTTTTTGGAAAGAGTCACCTTTTTGAGATTTTTACAGCCAAAAAACGCACTGTACCCGATCCATTTCACACTATCCGGAATCACAATTTCCTCCAGCCCTATATCACCGGAGGGTGCATAAAAAATCCCTCTTGGAACTTCCTCCATTCCGTTGTCCAAAGTCACATTTTTCAGATTTTTACAGCCATAAAAGGGACCTGGCCACTGCCGGTTCGCCGCTGTGGTATCATGGGTCTTCATTTTTGGTGGGATGTTGATCGTCGTAAGACCTGTACAATCTCCGAAAGCTCCTACATCCAGAAATTTCAGCGTAGATGGAAGCTTCACGGAAGTCAAACTCTTACTGTAGGAAAACGCTCCATTATAAATATTTTCCAGGCCTTCCGGAAGAATCACTTCCGTAAGTGCAGAACAACTCCGAAACGCATATGCCTCGATATTTTTTACAGTATCCGGAACAACGATCTTTCTCACACCGGAACACTGCAAAAACAAGCCTTTGGCAATCTTTGTGATCCCTTTTCCAAAGGTGACCGTCGTCAGACCTGCATCTCCCGCAAAAATTCCCGGATACGCCGGACTCTCACCCACATAACCATGTGTGACCATCGATGCAGGGATATGGATACGGGTAAGACTTGTACATCGCTCGAATGCACCTGCTTCTACCACCACCCCATTATCAGGAATGCGGATGGAAGAAAGGGATGTACAACCGGAAAAAGCTCCTCGTCCGATCTCTTTTACAGAATCCGGAATATTCAGACTTGTCATATTAATACAGTCTGAAAATGCTCCGGTATCGATTCGAACAACCGGCTTGCCATTGATCGAAGATGGAATGTTTCCATTCACATAAGCGCATCTGTCACTTTTTATCTTATTGTTATTCTTATCATAATGGTCATCGTTAATGACCGCTTTGATCGTAACCTCACCTTTTTCATTGGAAGCACAGCGCAGTCCGTTCCATTCAAATTCTGCATTATCCGCACCTGCAGAAAATGCATCTTCACTGCCATCCTCAAGCTGAGCTTCTTCCACTTCCTCAGCATCCCCAGATTCAAAATCTTCTGCCAGCCTTTCCGTGTCCTCTTCCAGCTCTGTGTCCTCTTCTGGCTCCGCTTCCTCTTCCAATTCCGGTTCTGTTTCTGGTTCCGTAGAAATGTCCGCCTCATCCACACCGGACTCTGTCATTTCTGATCCGTCTTCTCCGGGATCATCAACCAGTTCTGCCTCAGAAACATTTGTCTCATCGGATGGCAACTCCTCAGCACCGTTTTCCTCAGTTGGCTGCAGTTCCTCTTCCACTGCCTGTTCCACACTCTCTTCTGCTGAAAAATCAGCTGCACTGACCAGCATTCCCGAATCCAGGCTGCCAGCCAGAAGCGTCATTGTCAGCATCAATGCCAGTTTTCTTTTCATACCCAATCCTCCCTAATAAAATATAAAGCAGCCATATTTTATTACTGCTTATTATCCTGATTTTCTTTCTGATTCTTTTCTTTTTTCTGAGCAGTACTGTCGGACTCTGCAGAATCTCCCTGCATGATCTTATTCAGTTCCTGGATCATCTCTTCATCCTTCAAACGGAATTTTACCTCTACACGTCTGGACGCATCCTTATCTACATTTCCATCTGCATCCAGAACCGGATCTGACATGGAATGCCCATTCACTGTCAGACAATCCTTCAGTTCCTGAACCTGTGAATCCTTCAGAAAATCACTCTTAATATCCAAAAGATACTGCGCTACCGCCAGAGACCTCTTCTGTGACAGCTCCAGGTTATAACTGTAATCTCCGTCTGTATCCGTATAACCATCAATAATAATCTCGCCAAGATATTTCTTATAGGAATCATCCAGCAACACCTTACAATATGTCGGCAGCACCATAGACAATGTCATCTTACCGGAATCGGTAAGCTCTGCCTGATCATAATCAAACATAACATTGGCATTCAGCGTCAGCGCACCTGTCTGTGGATCAATATCCACATTGAGGTTCTTTTTTTCAAATTCCTTCTGCAAAGCTTCCACAACCTCAGCTTTCACGCCGATGATCTTGTCAATCTTCTCCTGTTGCTCTTCCAGAAGCTCTGTTTTTTCATCCAGCGCAGACTGCTGCTCTTTCAATGTATCCTGCTGGCTGGAAAGCTTCTTTTTCTGAGAGGCCAGCTTTTTCTGCTGCGCCTCAAGCGTTTCCTGCTGTTTGGCAAGCTTCTCCGCCAGAGAAGACAATTCTTCATCCTGAGATTTGATCTGCTTGTCCTTAGACTTGATCTGCTCATCCTGGCTTTTTAATGTCCCCGCCTGCTCATCCAGCGCATTCTGTTTTTCCAGAAGCTCTTCTGTATATTTTTCCTGAAGAGCGATTTTTTCATCCCGTTCCTTCAGACTGTCCTGATAGCTCTTCTGTGCCTGAAAAAGTGTCACACACATGATCAGAACAAAAAGCAGCAAAACTCCTGCCATCATATCCGAATAAGAACGCCAGACATTAAACCCATGCTCCTCCGGCTTTCTTTTTTTGCGCATTGACAATTCCTCTCTTATTTAAATAAACCAAAACGGCTTTTCTGTGCTGCCTTCGTTGCCTCACGGATACTGCGCTCGATCTCATCCAGCAGCGCTTCCTGTCTTGCACCCTGTCCTTCCAGAAGATCCTCCAGACCCGTCAGCTTATCCTTAAGTTCCTGGATACCGGCATTGCTTCCATAGCCCCAGGGCTGTCCGGCAATCAGATGGATATCACGGTTATTTTTTGCCGTCTTGATCTCAGAAAGAAGCCTGCGTACCTCATCCAGAACACTATTGACCATCTTCTGGCTCTCGGTAAATTCTTTCACTCTGGCTTCAAAATCTTCGATCATCTTCTTATCTTCACGAAGAAGCTCCTCGCTGATCCTATTGGAATCCGCAACTGCTTTCATCCCTTCTGCAGCACTGTCCACATACTGGCGCATAGATGCATTGCAGTTTTTCCAGAGATCTGCGGATTCTTTTTCATTTTCATGCATATGCCGGGCAAACTTTTCGTAATCCTGTTTCTGCAACTGCTGGATCATCTGATTATCCCGGATAATACGGTCTGCAGTCTTCATATAGCTGCTCTGCATCTCATCGATTTCCTTAATGGCATCCTTCATGGCACGTTCCTGCTTCGTAAAAGTTTCACTCAGCTGACTGCTCATGGTCTTGTACAATTCTGATGTATATTCTGTATTCTCCTTCTGCACCTTCTTAAGTTCTGTCAGAGCATCATTAAAATCTTCAAACTGCATCTGAAAGGAACCATGCATCTCGCTTAAAAACGTATCCAGGATCTCCCGGATCGCATCCTGCTGCCCTTTTGTCACAGATGCGGTAAGAACGTCCAGAGAATCATTCATCTTCTGAAAAGTAGGTGTGATCACTTTCTCAAAGCTATCTGCCATCTGCACAGAAAACTGTTCCGCCATCTGTTTCATGGCTTCTGTCTGCGTCTTCTGGCTGGAAACAAGGAGATTCCAGGACTCATTCTCCGCAGTAGGGAGCACCAGTGCGTGAAAACGATCCAGAAAATCCTGCATCGCCTGGGACATCGCAGAATATCCGCTTTTCATCCCAAATGTGTACACAACAGAAAGTGCAACTCCATAAATGGAAGTCAGAAACGCAACTTTGATGCCATCTACAAGAGCGGATACCGAGCTTGTCATCACTTCATAATCTGTGGGCTGGAAATTCTTAAGTCCCCACACAAGACCGATAAATGTTCCAAGGATACCAAGGCTTGTAAAAATGTCCGGAGCCATCTCAAGGAGTCTCTTGTGGATATGTACATCTACATCCTCAATATTCACAAAATCCTCTACTTCAGCGATCCCTTCTTCCGTTCTGCTGATGCTGTCAACAAAATCATCCATCTTTTTGTCGAGATAGCGGTCACCGAAAATCCCTCGCAGCTGCCCAATCTCTTCTTTTCTGGCTCTTCCCGGAAGCTGAAACACTTCTGTGATCTCACCAGCGCCATGCTTCAGTGCTCTTGACAGATTATCCATCCGATATAAACCTGCAAAAAGCCCCACTGCGTATATGATCAGCATAAGTCCCAGAAATGTAAAATTATAAAGCAACACATTCCCGGAGCCTTTTCCAACATAAGCAGTCAGGGTTGCCGCGGCCACTGTTACTGCCAGAAACAGCACTGTATTCATAAACTTTTTTCCCATAATATGCCTCCCCTGTCTTTATTTTTGAAAAAAGTTACTCTTTTGTTCCCATACTATCATAACATCTTCCCTAAAACAACCAGAAAGGACAATTCCTTCGCCAAAAGAATTGTCCTTTCGTCTTTTTTCTATTTAGACTTTTATTTATACTTTTATACGGCAGGCTGCATCATCGCTGATCAGGATCCTGCGTCCGCAAACACCTACGATCACTCCGCCAAGTATCCTGCTTATGATCTGTACGGTCTTTCCTTCACTGACATCATATTGCCTGATCTGTTCCATAGTCTCCGGCATTCCGGTCATCCACTT
The DNA here is from genome assembly GCF_040910705.1 of Blautia sp. RTP21359st1_E11_RTP21359_211015. Classification (NCBI taxonomy): domain Bacteria; kingdom Bacillati; phylum Bacillota; class Clostridia; order Lachnospirales; family Lachnospiraceae; genus Blautia; species Blautia sp. RTP21359st1_E11_RTP21359_211015. The sequence continues at coordinate 86,478 of NZ_JBDGAB010000008.1, read as the reverse complement.
GATCGTGTAGCTTTCCCCTGCTTTTGTCTCATTTAATGACTGCATATACTCACCCCATTCCATATATCACATCACTATCAGTAATTATCCTCTATCCGTAGGCGGATATTCGCAATCCGCACTTGGTTAAATGATTTCATATAATTCCAACACAATTCTGCATCTTTATATAATTAGTAAAGTTTAACTTTTATTTTTCTGAATTATTCATCGTCTTTATATATTTTATCTCATTTTATCTCAATTAGTCAATCATAACCTGTGAAATTTCACCAATAAAAACAAGCAAAAAAAGAAACGCAGAACAGCCATTACAGTTATTCTGCGTTTCTCATTATTTTCTATGCATAAACTCTATCTTCTTCCAGAAGCGTTGTCTTTCCATTCTTTACTTCCACAAGATTAACACAGCAGTTTGGCGGCACGGAGCCTCTCCAGAAATTCTCCGGATCAGGATCTACATTCTGAAGAAGAGCACGGACTGCACATCCATGAGAGGTAACAAGAATTGTTTTATCCGCAAGAGTCGGATCTGATGTTATTTCATCCCAGAAATCCTTTGTCCTGGCGATCACATCAAAAATATCCTCGCCCTTTTCCGGTCGTTTAAAATTTACCGGAGCACGGAAAAAAGTCTCGATCTGCGGATCGATATAATTGCCATCTGCATCTCTTACTTGATCACCCTCCAACACACCAAAATCGATCTCCTGGATCCGTTTATCCGGTATGATCGGAACGTCACGTTTCCCCAGAACATATTCTGCTGTCTGTTTTGCCCTTGAGAGCGGACTTGTAAAACAGATATCAAACTTCACATTACGGAGAGCTTCTCCGGTTTTTTCTGCAAGAAGGATCCCTTCCTTCGCAAGAGGTACATCCGCTGCACCCTGAAGCTTTTTTAATTTATTCCACTCAGTCAGGCCATGTCTTACAATGTAGATCAACATCAGCTTCTCAGCTCGATTCCAAGTCCGTTAAGACCATTCATGATCTTTTTCATTGCTGCGGAGATCTCGTTTTCACCAAGAGTCTTGTCATGGGCACGGAATACCAGAGAATAAGCCATGGATTTGAAACCTTTCTCAATCTGTGCGCCCTCGTAGATATCGAACAGCTGATAACTCTCAAGAATATTTCCGCCTCTCTGATCAAAAATCTCCTCAATCTGTCCTGCGAGAACTGCATGGGGAACTACAAGGCTCAGGTCACGAGTTACAGCCGGATATTTGGCAATTCCTGTATATTTGTGGTTGAAACCAGCAAATTCCAGAACATCCAGAATGTCGATCACTGCGATATATGCCTTTTCTCCGATAGAGTAATTATCTGCAACAGCCGGATGAACCTCACCTAAGTATCCAACTACCTTACCCTCGTAAATCATGTTAGCCTGTCTTCCCGGATGAAGGAATGGTTTTCCGCTGTTTGGATCGTAGGTAACCTTTTTCTTCATTCCGATCTTCTCGAAGAACTCCTCGCATACACCCTTCATATCAAAGAAATCGCCTTTTCCGTACATTCCAAGTGTAAACATGGTACGCTCATCCGGAAGCTCTGTGACCGGAAGGGACTTCGGAAGATAGATATTTCCAAGCTCGTAAAGACGAACATCTTTATTACGTCTGTTATAGTTTGTGGAAAGGGATGCCAGCATACCGTTCAGTGTGCTTGTACGCATGATACTGTAGTCCTCTCCAAGAGGATTGCTGATGGTGATAACTTTACGAAGATCACTGTCCTCAGGAATACAAAGCTTGTCAAATACCTTCGGGCTTTCGAAAGAATAGGACATTCCCTCTGAGAATCCGCAGTATTCTGCGATATCTCTTGCAACCTCCTGGATACGAAGCTTAAATGGCAGCTTACCTGTAGTAGCCTCTCCTGTAGGAAGTGTCATCGGGATCTTATCATAGCCATAGAATCTTGCAACCTCCTCTGCAACATCTGCATTACAGTGGATATCCTGACGGAATGTCGGTGCAACGATCTCGTCTGTTTTTTCATCATAAGCCAGTTCTACACGTCCAAGATAATCGATCATCTCTTCTTTTGTAAGGCTGGTTCCAAGAAGCTTGTTGATCTTCTCAGGCTCAAATTTTACTCTGGATGGCTCTCTTGTCTCGCTGCAGACATCAACCATTCCGCCTACAACCTCACCTGCACCAAGCTCTTCCATCAGCTGGCATGCACGGTCAATTGCAGCCTGTGCATTGTTCGGGTCAAGACCCTTCTCAAATTTACCGGATGCATCTGTACGAAGTCCGATCCTCTTGGAAGAAAGACGGATGCTGGTTCCATCGAAGCACGCCGCCTCAAAAAGAACCGTTTTTACATCGTCTGTAATCATGGAATTCTCTCCACCCATGATACCCGCGATGCCGACAGCCTTCTCACCGTCACAAATCATCAGAACGTTCTCATCCATGATACGCTCCTGGCCATCCAGTGTGACGAATTTCTCATCTTTTCCTGCACGGCGTACAACGATCTCCTGATTTGCGATGGTATCCAGATCATATGCATGCATTGGCTGTCCAAACTCTTCCATTACATAGTTTGTGATATCAACCAGGTTGTTGATCGGGCGGATTCCATTGGAAGCCAGACATCTCTGCATCCACTTCGGGGACGGACCGATCTTGACATTTTTTACAACTCTTGCGCAGTAACGCGGGCAAAGCTCCGGATCCTCTACAGTAACCTTTACATAATCGGAAGCTTTCTCATCATTTTCCTTAACCTCTACAATCGGCGGGCAGAATTTCTTCTGGAAGGTTGCTGCTGCCTCTCTTGCGATTCCAAGAACACCGTAGCAGTCTACACGGTTGGAAGTGATCTCATACTCAAATACCACATCGTCAAGGCCAAGTGCCTTAACAGCGCTCTCACCCACAACTGCGTCCTCAGGAAAAATATAGATTCCGTATTCCGGTGCTTCCGGATACATTTCTCTGGTGCTTCCAAGTTCCTCGATAGAGCACATCATACCAAAGGACTCAACGCCACGGAGTTTGCCTTTTTTGATCTTGATCCCTCCGGGAGTCATTTTTCCATCATGGCCGCCTGCAACACGTCCGCCATCAAGAACAACCGGAACCTTATCTCCTTCTTTTACATTTGGAGCGCCTGTTACGATCTGCACACTCTCAGTTCCGATGTTTACCTGGCAGATGATCAGCTTATCTGCATCCGGATGCTTCTCAATCTTATCGATCTGGCCGATCACGATCTTATCGAGATCTGCATCCAGCTCTGTAAAGCCCTCTACCTTTGTGCCTGTTAAGGTCATGGCATCTGTATATTCCTGTGCCGTTACATCCAGATCCGGCACATATGTTTTAATCCAAGATAATGAAGTATTCATTTTGGTTGTCCCTTCTTTTTTCTATATTTACTGTCAGACGGATACTCATGATCCGTGTTCACTGTTTTAGAACTGTTTCAGGAATCTGCTGTCGTTCTCATAGAGAAGACGCATATCATCGATCTCATATTTCAGAAGTGCGATACGCTCCAGACCTACACCAAAGGCAAATCCTGTATACTCATCCGGATCGATTCCGCACATACGGAGAACATTCGGATGAACCATACCACAGCCAAGGATTTCGATCCAGCCGGAACCTTTACAGAAACGGCAGCCTTTTCCGCCGCATTTGAAGCAGGAAACATCAACCTCAGCGCTCGGCTCTGTGAACGGGAAATGATGCGGACGGAATTTGGTCTTTGTCTCCGGTCCGAACAGCTCTTTTGCAAACTCCTGAAGGGTTCCCTTAAGATCTGCAAACGTAACATTCTTATCAATAACAAGGCCCTCGATCTGATGGAAGGAAGGTGAATGTGTTGCATCTACCTCGTCAGAACGGAATACACGGCCAGGTGCGATCATACGGATCGGAAGCTTGCCTTTTTCCATCTCACGTGCCTGCACCGGTGATGTCTGGGAACGGAGCAGAATGGAATCATTGATAAAGAATGTATCCTGCTCATCTCTTGCCGGATGATCCTCCGGAATATTCAGCTTTGTAAAGTTGTAGTCCGCATACTCAACCTCCGGACCTTCCACAACCTCATAGCCCATTCCGACGAAAATACGCTCAACTTCTTCCAGAGCGATAGTATTCGGATGGCGATGACCGATCTTCGCTTTCTTTGCAGGAAGTGTTACATCGATCACTTCTGCCTTCATTTTTTCCTCACGGACCTTCTCCTCGAAATCCTTTTTGGAGGCTTCCAGAAGTTCTTCGATCTTAGCTCTTGTCTCATTAACAAGCTGTCCAACCTTCGGACGCTCTTCCGGAGCAACATCCTTCATACCTTTTAAGATTGCAGTAAGCTCACCTTTTTTTCCAAGATATGCAACACGCACATCATTCAGCTTATCCAGGCCCTCGGATTCCTCGATCCGTTTTCTGGCATTTTCAGCCAGTTCCTGAAGTCTTTCTTTCATATCCATGGTCTATTTCTCCTTTAATTAAAATGATCAAATGATCCGCCGCCCACCCCGAAGATCCAGATATGGGCAATAAAAAAACCGTCCCTTATAGAAGGGACGGAATATCCGCGGTACCACCCAGTTTCCCATGAAAAGATCACGGGCACCTCTTGTCTGCTTAACGCGCAGCTTACGTCATCTCCTACTGTTACTTCAGAGAGGAAGCTCCGGTGGGAAGTTCAAGAACCATCTGAACCCGGGGAAGCTTACAGCCGGTGACTTCCCTTCTCTGTGAGAAAATGATCCTCTATAAACACCTTCACAGCTTTTCTGTCTTTTAATACTATGCCACAAGGTCTGCCTTCTGTCAAGCGCAAAGTCAGGATTCTTTGGAACTGTTTTTTTCATTTTCTTTCTTGGAAAGAAGTGTTTTTACAGATCTCTGGGCCTTTCGGAATTCATTTTCGAAGTAGGCATTGATCTCCGCCCCGTAAAGAAGCAGGTTCATACACACATACAGCCACAGCATTACCATGATCAGCGCAGTCAGACTTCCGTACATATTTCCAAAACTCGGAAAAAATTCAAAATACAGGGAAAATCCATAGGAAAATATCATCCATGCCACTGCGATCATAAATGCACCCGGAAGCTGGCTTTTAAAGGTTGCCTTTCGGTTTGGAAGCACTTTATAAAGGACCAGAAACACTGCAAACAGCACGGCAAATACAAGCAATGTCCTGGCCCCTATAACCTTGGCCAGCAGCCTCCCGAGAATCGGAATGGTTCTCTGTGCAGCTACTTGGATTCGATTACCAAGAACTAGGACCAGAAGAGTGACAATGATCGCCAGCACAAACAACAGCATATAAAAAACCGAATAGATTCGGGTCATCAGCCAGTTTCGGGTTTCCTTTACATGATAAATGGTATTTAAGCCATTGGTGATCGCCTGCATTCCCTTTCCGGACGCCCAGAGCGCCATCAACGCAGACAACGGCACGATGGCTGTACTTCTTTTGTATACTTCTACCACAATGCTCAGCACAAAGGTCTGCAGATTTCCGGGCACAAACCCGATGATGGCATCCCTGACAACATTATAGCTTAACGGTGTATAACGGATCAGCGTTGTAAGAAACAGTATAAACGGGATAAAAGACATGATCAGAAAATACGCTGCCTGGGCCGCATATGCACTGACATGATCTCCGTTTGCCCTGCGCACAAATCCCAGCATGAGCTGGATTATATTTTTCTTTTCCTCGTCCATGCTGACCTCCCTCAGGTTTCTTTTTTCACCAGGAAAAACGTTCAAATCCGATCTTATCCTGGATTTCCGGAAAAAGCTTTACTTCCGGCTGCAGGCTCTTATGTTCGCCTATCATCTTTTCCATCCATACCATATTATACCAACGGTTAAACTTATAGCCGCATCTGTGGAACTCTCCCACACGCTTATAACCGAAATGTTTATGAAAATCCACACTGGCACTGGTCAGGTATTCATCATCTTTTGGTGCAACTGCAATGCAGGCATTCAGGTTCAGAATTCCCATCTCTGCAAGAAGACTCTCCAGGGCTCGATAGAGTCTGCCTCCTGCACCGCTGCCCCGCCGGTCATGCCTCACATAAATGGACATTTCCGCACACCAGCCATAAGCAGCCCTCGGATGAAACGCAGAACCATAGGCATATCCCAGGATCTCTCCCTTCTCTTCTGCCACAATATACGGATATTTCGCCTTTATATCATGGATCCGATGCGTAAACTCTTCTATGGAAGGTGTTTCGTATTCAAATGTGATCGCAGTTTTTTCTACGTAGTAGGAATAAATTTCCAAAAGTGTTGCTGCATCCTTCTCTTCTGCCACACGTATCTGCATTGCCTTCTCGCACCTCTTTTATTTCTGTTTGTCTGTTATTTCACAAAAAAACGGTAAACTGTTTCGGAGCTGTACTCTTCACCGGGAAGCAGGATCGGAGAATGGAAATCCTCCACATTGACTGCATTTGGCTCCACCTGTGTTTCCAGGCAGAATCCATAACGTTCGTGATAAACATGACCGTTCTTTCCCTTCTCATCCTTAACAAAATTGCCTGCATAGAACTGCACACACGGACAGTCGGAGGAAACCTCCATACCGATACCGGATTCCCTGCAGTATGCAGTAGCGATCGAACGGACATTGCCCTTTGCATAATTATCGGTTACATAGTTATGGTCATAACCGCCTGTAAACTTCAGCTGTTCAAAGTCCGCCTCAATGTCTCTGCCGATCGGTTTGGAAACATTGAAATCCATCGGCGTTCCCGCCACCGGTGCATATTCACCGGTAGGAATGGACTGGCTGTCTTTTACCGGAGTAAAATACTTCGCATGAATACATACTTCCTGGTCAAGCACATCTCCGCTGCCTTCTCCGTTCAGATTAAAATAAGAATGGTTGGTCATATTGGCAACGGTAGCTGCATCAGAGCGTCCTCTGTAAAAAATCTTCAGTTCGTTTTCCTCTGTGAATTCATATTTCACAACAATGGAAAATTCTCCCGGAAATCCGTTCTCTCCATCCGGACTGATGCGGAAGAAATCCACGCTGTTCTTCTCCTGGGAAATTTCTTTTACTTCCCACAGCTTTTTCTCAAAGCCATCCGGACCGCTGTGAAGATTGTTATGATTCTCATTCTCTGCAAGAACCACTTCTTTATCGTCAATAAAAAATCTGGAATTCTCGATACGGTTTCCACTTCTTCCAATGATCGCACCGAAAAAGCATCCATTAATCTCATATCCCCGGATATCGTCATATCCAAGGACCACATCCTTCAGATCTCCGTTCTTATCCGGAACACACATCTTCACCAGGATCGCACCATACTGAAGCACTTCCGCATAGGCACCTTTTTTATTCTCAAGATGATAGATTTTTACTTCTTCCCCTGTAGGAAGTGTCCCAAATTTCCTTTCAGAAACACTCATGCTGTAATTCCTCCCATATATGAAAAAAGAGCCACTAACCGGCTCTATGTCTTTAACCGATTAATCCCGGGATGCCGTTCCCTTATTTTTGACGCCTAGCAGATGCTAGGTGGGTATCCTCAACAGTGTCTTCTGCCTACCACGACGTGAGGTCTGACATCCAACCTGCGATTTTGGATTCCCAAAATGTCAATGTAGGTTCAAAAAGAAAAGGGGGATCGAACATTCCAGGATTCGGTTTTCGTTGTTTTTATTATAAACCAGTATTTGTGCTTTTTCAACATAAAATACATTTTCTTACTGATTTTATTATCAATTATTATTTGATCTTAAGGATATCCTTTACTGCTGCCGGCATATCCACTGCATCTACCACCCTGTCATGAAGAACCGGGGCAGTACGGATTTCTTCAACTGCACGTGGAACAGGTACTCCGGAAAGCGCACTTAATGCGTCTACAAGGCCAAAATCATCCAGATCTTTATGATCCTCACCAAGTGCTTCCATAACACTTCTTGTGAATTTATACGGACTTGCAGTAGAGGCGATCACTGTCGGAAGATGATCCGCTGTCTCACTTACATACTTCTTATATACGCCGGCTGCAACTGCAGTATGCGTATCGATTACATAATTGCTGTTTTTGTAGATATCACTGATGGCCTGTGCAGTCTCATCTTCACTACAGAAATTACCATAAAAATCAATAAGCTGTGCTTTCATATCGTCAGTAATGGTATATTCGCCGCCCTCACTTAAGGATTTCATAAGCTCTGCACATTTTTCAGCATTTTCTCCGGTAAGACGATAGATCAGTCTTTCCAGATTGCTGGAGATCAGGATATCCATGGAAGGAGATGTCGTAAGGATGAAATCTCTCTTTCTGTCATAGGTTCCTGTGCGGAAGAAATCATAAAGAACACGGTTCTCATTCGATGCACAGATCAGCTTGTGGATCGGAAGTCCCATCTGTTTCGCATAGTATGCAGCAAGGATATTTCCGAAGTTTCCGGTAGGAACTACCACATTGATCTCCTGTCCGTCTTTGATTCTGCCGTCGCGTACCAGTGATGCGTAGGCATATACATAATATACGATCTGAGGAACAAGACGACCGATGTTGATAGAGTTTGCAGAAGAAAACTGGAAGCCTGCCTGATCCAGCTCTGCTGCCAGCTCATGATCATTGAACATCTTCTTAACTGCAGTCTGGGCATCATCAAAGTTACCGGTAATACCTACCACATAAGTGTTGGCACCCTTCTGAGTTACCATCTGTTTCTCCTGGATCGGGCTGACACCATGCTTCGGATAAAATACAATGATCTTCGTTCCCGGCACATCTGCAAAGCCTGCCATGGCAGCTTTACCGGTATCTCCTGATGTTGCGGTAAGGATCACGATCTCATTCTTAACATTATTCTTCTTCGCTGCAGTTGTCATCAGATGCGGAAGAATGGAAAGTGCCATATCCTTAAATGCAATGGTCGCGCCATGGAACAGTTCCAGGAAATATGCCCCATCCGCTTCATGAAGCGGCGCGATCTTTTCTGTATCAAATTTGCTGTCGTATGCTTTGTTGATACAGTTCTTAAGCTCATCCTCGGTAAAATCTGTAAGGAAACGGCTCATTACCTCATATGCTGTCTCCTGGTAGGTCATCTGTGCCAGCTTGTCCATTGGTACATCCAGCTGTGGAATGCTTTCAGGCACGAACAGTCCGCCGTCCTCAGAAAGGCCCTTAAGTATGGCCATAGACGCTGTAACTGCCTGCTCTTTTCCTCTGGTGCTCTTGTACAATACCTGCATTGGTGTTCCGCCTTTCTATTGTAAGATATTCGTTTTCTTTTCAACGTTATCACATTATAGCATGGAATTATGGAAAATGCCACCACTTTTAAAAAAGAATCTGTCTTGCCAAATCCCACCCTGTGATCAGACAGATATTCACAGCTTTCGGATAAAAAGAAACCGCCGGTCTGTTTCTGCCGGCGGTTGGTTCCTTCTGTACTGCATCAGTTCTTCCTATTTATATGTATAAAATTCATGGACCCCGTATTTAAAGAGCCTCTTCAGGTCCTTTTCAAACCATTTCACATTATGTTCCTCTGCTGCAGATTTCTGGATAAAGAACAGTGCACCTTCAGAATAATCCGTACCCTTCAGCGCCTGCTTGACCGCTTCCCTTGTTTCATCGGAAACTGCAACTTCATTGATCCTGCCATCATAGGTCGGTGAAAACTGCGGAACGCCGTCACTGTTATCCCAGACAACCTCTGTCACCGTATTCGGAAAATCTTCGCTTTTTACACGGTTCATGATGACGTTAGCCACCAGAACACGGCCCTTGATATCTTCACTTCCTGCTTCTGCCTCCACGATCCTCAGAAGTGTATCATAGTCTTCATCTGACATCAGTGTGGGATTTTCTGCCAGTGTGATCGACCTTGCATCAAGTTCATTTACTTTGTTTTCCATAGAGGAGCTTACATTAAGATCTGCAGCAGTATTGGTTACTTTCTGTACTCTCTGGCCTACGATCACCTGCTCACAGGAGCTTCCGATCCTTGTAACCGTGCTTCCGGATAATGGTGTATCCGTAACTCCTGAAACCACACCTGCGATCCCGGTAGGAACAGCAACCTCTTCATAGGGAGAGCCCTCTCCTCCATCCGAAGCTGCATAAACCCTGCCTCCTTCACTTTCTGCAAATGTCCTTGTCCCCAGAGAAATAACCATCGCCAAAACTGCACATAATGTCAGCACTGCAAAACTGCGCGCGGAATTTCCTCTGGTTTTTCCATTTCTACGTTCATCCTGCACTCCGTCAGCCTCGCGTAAATCTTTCTCAACTTTCATAATCTCATTCCTTGCGTTTCATTTTCTGTAACAGCCCATAATCCTCCGATGCGACATCACAGCCCCCATTATCATCGCTTCCCGGATAAATACGGATCATTACGATTTCCTTTACATGTTTGTAACATTTTTGTAATGTATGGGAAAATTATATTTAATAATATTGAATATGTCAAGCTTTTTCCCGTATTTAACGCTTCAACGGCGGTATTTGTGTTTTATCCACACCTTATCCACATGTATTCCACATAAAATCCACATAAAATCGCAGAGTTATCCACACTCATGCCCTATTTCATTTCAGAAAAAAAAGGCAGATAGCGTCTCCATCTCCGTCCAATGTTGTACACCCACTTTCCGGAAATCGTACTTCTATCTGCCTGTTTATCCTTTTTCAGAACAGTTTTTTCCTCTGTTATTTACAGATTTGATTATAATATTTTGTTTTCAGTCAGTCAAGGATTTTTGCTCGACCAAATCCGACGCCTTATGCAAAACGGCACAGGGCCTGCACGAAAAGTGTCGCATAAACACACAGATCGATACTCCAGGCTCCCAGAAACAGTCCCCATGGTGTTTCCCCGGCTCCTTCGGCAAACCGTTTGGGCTTCAGCGCAAGAATCAGTGGAAAAAGAAGCGGCAGAAAATACCGTCCCTGCACGCCCAAGATCTTATCGTAGCCATAGGCTGTCCACTGTCCGTATAACGTTACAAAGATCAGCGCAAATACCAGGAGACTGACTCCTCCCAGAATGCCCTTTGCCGGAAGCTCCAGACGGATTCCCGATATATCATCATTCCCGGAAACCTGAAGGACCAAGATCAAAAGATATCCCATTGCCAGCAGGGCACAGACAGGAATGTTCAGCCATCCAAGATTACTTCCTATCATTTCTGTAAGATAGGTCACACCAAAATTATCCAGGCTCCGCACAAAAGTCAGGACAAAGGCAGCCGGATCCTTCAGGATCCCCATAAGCTGTGCAGCTGTATCCACACCTGGCTGTGACTCACAGAGATATCGGGATGCAATGACCAGCCAGCCGAAACTTAAGATCAAGATCACAGTTCCTGCACAGACCACATGAAACCAGTAATTTTTTCTGCTTTTAAACCGTTCTTTCGGGATCAGGAACAGGAGCAGGCAAAACGGCATGTAAACCACTTTGCAAAGACACAGGAATCCGGTCAGCACGTACATCCATATCAGCTGTCTTCTACTCATCACTTCTTTTTGTTTATATCGCATAGCCAGTACAAAGGCAGCCAGAGCAACCGTCAGAGCCAGGGCCAGGGCATCTGCTGACATGGAATTTGCTGACTGGATATTCACAGGTACCAGCCCCAGAAGTACGAGGAAATTTTTCCCAACAGGTGTCAGACGAATGGCAAAGAAAAAGAGCAGTCCAAACATAAGCATATTGGCGATCCTTCCCGCATAGGCAAGAACCATCGGCCGGTCCGTAAACAGATCTGCAATGCGGATCCCTACTGCCTGGGGAAGATACGAAGTAGGTGCATACAAGGCTGTATTTCCAAATCCGTAAAACTGTGTTTTTTCCCGGTCGATACGCTGATCTGCATTCTCTCCGATATCCCATAATGATACATGATCCTTGGCGGAAAATTCCGGAACCAGACCACTGTTAAACGTCCTTCCATATGAGAATAAGTCGTTTCCTCCGTTGCCTTCCGACGTCAGATATCCTCTGGAAACCTCATAGCTTCTCAGATAATGGCTGTACTCATCCGGCGAATTAAAGGCCGGAACCGCCGCCAGCGTACAGATACTCATAAAAATATAAACAACGGCAAACACCACTTCTGCCCGGAGCTGTCTGCGTTTCAGAAATGCAAAGATCACCAGCATCACAGCTGCCGCCGCTCCAATCACCAGAAACACCAGTGATTTTGGAAATGGCCTGGAAATGATCCGATAGGCAAGTGTCTGTGTATCATCCTTCTGGCTCACCAACCCTACAGCCACTCCGGTATCCCCTTTTGCGCCATCTAAAACAATCCGGAATTTCTGCCCCTTACATTCCGTAAGCTTCTGGTCAAGCCGGAAGTACGTGGTATCCCCCGACGATATGGTCAGTCTGCTGGCCTGCCAGCTCTGGATCTCCCTTTCATTCTGATACAGCGTTACCTGAAACGTTCCAGCAACCGATGCACTCTCTGTAGAAAGAAAAAGCTCCACACCGGACAGACGGTTCGTTTTGCAGGTAAACTCCTCTTCAAAGCTTCCTCCCGCACCGATCATAGACCAGGTATCCGGTCTTGCCTGCTGCTTTACATTTCCGAGGATCTCCGAATCACTAAGCAGATATGCGGAAAAGATCAGGATCATTCCCCATATCAGCATATATTTCAGAGCGTTTTTCAGCTCTGCAGACAGGCTGTATGAGCTCCTGCTTTTTTTCTTATTTTTCATAATATCCCTCTTACTCACTGTTATTTTCACATTCCGCACTATTATAGCATCTGCACGGCAAAAAAAGAAGCTGCGTTTTATGGCAGCTTCTCATTTTTTTGTAAACCTATCCGGAACCGGATGCTTATCGATTGTTGATCGCAGTTACCAGTGCATCAATAGAGGCACGGATGATATCCTGATCAACACCCGCTCCCCAGGCAAGCGTTCCATCCGGTTTACGGATTCCCACATAAGCGATAGCCTTGGAGGAAGAACTCTGCTCCAGAGCATGCTCCTGATAAGTCTCCAGTGTGTATTTCAGTTCGTAAGCTTTCTTCAGTGCATTGCTTACCGCATCCAGACGACCATTTCCGGAAGCCTCTGTAACGATGGTTTTTCCACGGAATGTAGAAGTAACCCGTGTTACGATGCCGTCTTCCTTCTGCTGGAAATGAGCCTCATTGATGCTGTATGGTTCAACCACATTTTCGAAGGTAGATTTGAACAGGCTGAAGATCTCGTCCGGATGAAGCTCTTTGTGCTTGTGATCGGACACTGCTTTGGCTGCATAGCCCATAGCCTCGCGCATTTTCGGAGGAAGGTTCAGGCCAAACTTTGTCTCCAGTATATAGCCTACACCGCCCTTTCCGGACTGGCTGTTGATACGGATAACATCTGCGTCGTAGTTTCTTCCCACATCTGTCGGATCGATCGGCAGATACGGAACAGTCCAGTGCTCCAGATCTCCGTTCTCTCTCCAGTGCATACCCTTTGCGATGGCATCCTGATGAGATCCGGAAAATGCAGCAAATACAAGAGCTCCACTGTACGGACTTCTTTCATAGATCTGCATTCCGGTACATTTCTCATAAACCTCACAAATATGCGGCATATCAGAAAAATCAATCTTCGGGTCCACACCCTGGGAATACATATTCATACCAAGCGTTACAATATCCACATTACCGGTACGCTCACCATTTCCGAACAAAGTTCCCTCAATTCGGTCAGCACCTGCAAGAAGACCCATCTCGGAGTCTGCAACGCCACATCCACGATCATTGTGCGGATGAAGAGAAACGATCACGTTTTCACGGTATTTCAGATTATCACACATGTATTCCACCTGACTTGCATACACATGCGGCATAGAATGCTCAACCGTAACAGGCAGGTTGATGATCGCTTTGTTATCTGCAGTGGGCTGCCATACATCCAGAACCGCATTGCACACCTCCAGTGCATACTCCGGCTCTGTTCCCGTAAAGCTCTCCGGGCTGTACTCAAACTGAAAATTGCCTTCTGTCTCATCAGCCAGTTTTTTCAGAAGTGCAGCGCCATCTACTGCGATCTTCAGGATCTCCTCTTTTGATTTTTTGAATACCTGCTCTCTCTGAGATACGGATGTGGAATTGTATACATGAACGATCGCTTTTGGGGCGCCTTTAACAGCTTCAAAAGTCTTACGGATAATATGCTCTCTTGCCTGAGTCAGCACCTGGATCGTTACATCCTTCGGGATCAGATCCTGCTCGATCAGCGTACGGAGAAACTCATACTCTGTCTCAGAAGCAGCCGGAAATCCAACCTCGATCTCTTTAAAACCAATCTTTACAAGAAGCTTGAAAAATTCCACTTTCTGCTCCAGGCTCATCGGGATCACAAGTGCCTGATTTCCGTCACGAAGGTCTACAGAGCACCAGATCGGGGCCTTATCCACATATTCTTTCTCCGCCCATTTCATACATTTCACCGGCGGCATGTAATACTGACGTTTGTACTTGGATGGTGTCATCATTTTGTTTTCCTCCACTTTCTGTTTCCATTAAAATTTCTCTTTGGTTTCTGTTTTTGATATAAAGACATAAAAAAAAATCTTCCGACTCTGCAGATTCTGCAAGAGACGAAAGACAACTGCTGTCCTACGCGGTACCACTCTTATTTCATGAATAAAAATTCACACACTTGACAGATACGGAATGTATATACATCCTTATATCCTCTCCGGATAACGGCGGACACCGTCTGCGTCTACTCTCTTATATAATATATAAAGATTTCAGGCAGATGCTCCGAGGCGAGTTCCACAAATCCCTTCCGCTGCTTCTCACCGGCCAGCAGCTCTCTGTGCTCCGTTCTCTTGTGTACTATTCCTCATCTACGCATTTTCTTTTTGAAACTGGTATTAGGTTAACACGTTATGGAAGATTTGTCAATGAAATTTTAACGATGCACCGCGCAAAAATTTCAGTGCATCACTCACGAACAGCAATCCGGGCTGATCCGTTTCTCTGTCTTCCTGCTATCTGCGGCAGACATTATTCGGCTCCCCGCCTGACTGAAAGCTGATGACCAATCCAGTACACAGCCCCGCCAATACCTCCTCCAAGAGTATTATATGTCAGATCAGAAACCTGGAACGTCCCAAGCCTCAGGAAAAGCTGCAGAAGTTCAATGGACAGTGAGAATACAAAGGTAATCTTAAGTCCGGTCCACACAATATTCAAGAATGTTGTTTTTTTCAATATTTTCTTTCCTGCGGTCCAGAACAGCAGGATCGTGAACGGAATGAACAGCATCAGATTCTCAATACACTCAGTTGTGAGATATCTGGTACCATCCTCTCCATATTTCCAGATCCACCAGTTCGCCATCACATCCGAAAGGGGATTCATCCACATATCCCGGTTCAGCAGCGTGCGAAACAAGATCATGGTTGTATAAAAGGTCAGAAAAAACAGCTTCCGAAAAAAAGCATTTCCTCTGAAATACTGCCACCACACGGAAAAAGCTCCCCTGATTCCCCTTCCACCTGTCTCATTATGGTAGGCAAAGAGATAAAAAAACAGTACCATCACAGACAGGATCACAGAAAACCAAAATGGCTGGTACAAAGCTGTCAGTACACTTGTAATAATACTTGATATGATGTCTTTCATTATAAGTCCTTTCACATAAGCCAGACAGTCGACCATTCTTCTGTCCGGCAGCTCTGTCATTATTCCTACCTATATTACTACACTCTTCCCACAAATGCCAGAAAAAGATATCTCTCACCGCTCTGTCAATCGACCTGCATATCGTTTTTATATTCCTGAAAATGTGAGGGTCATGCGGATATTCGCAATTGAAGCAGGGGACTTACTTGATTCGGCTAAACTGCAATATTTTTTTATTTTTAACAAATTTTTGTTATATTTTACCAGCAAAACATGCTATAGTTCATAGTAAGAAAAACATTTCGGAGGTATTTTTAATGAAACGTGATCTGAAAAAAATCGTAAGCCAGATGACACTGGAAGAAAAAGCCGGCATGTGCTCAGGTCTTGATTTCTGGCATCTGAAACATGTGGAACGCTTGGGAATCCCGGAAGTAATGGTCAGCGACGGCCCTCACGGACTTCGTAAGCAGGATGACAAGGGCGATCATCTTGGAATGAATGACAGCATCAAAGCCGTCTGCTTCCCGCCGGCCGCTTTAAGCGCCTGCTCCTTTGACCGCAAGCTGATGGAAGAAATGGGCAAAACCATCGGAAAAGAAGCTCAGGCCAACGATGTATCCATAGTTCTCGGACCGGCCGTAAACATCAAACGTTCTCCTCTCTGTGGAAGAAACTTCGAATATTATTCCGAGGATCCTTATCTTGCAGGTGAGATCGCAGCCGCTTTTATAAACGGAGTACAGTCCCAGCATGTAGGAACCTCTATCAAGCACTTTGCAGTAAACAACCAGGAATATCACCGCATGAGCAATTCTTCCGAGGCTGATGAACGCACTTTACGTGAGATCTATTTCCCTGCATTCGAAACCGCAGTAAAAAAAGCTCAGCCATACACCTTCATGTGCTCCTACAACCAGATCAACGGCACTTTCGCATCTGAGAATAAATGGCTTCTCACAGATGTTCTCCGCGGCGACTGGGGCTTCAAGGGCTATGTAATGTCCGACTGGGGTGCAGTCAATGACCGCGTCAAAGGTCTTGAGGCAGGTCTTGAGCTGGAAATGCCTTCCTCCAATGGGGTCAACGATGCCCTCATCGTACAGGCCGTAAAAGACGGTTCCCTCAAGGAAGACATTCTTGACCAGGCTGTTGAACGCATTCTACGCATAATTTTTGAATATGCAGACAACCGGGCACCGCAGGAATTCACCATGGAAAAAGACCATGAAGAAGCACGCCACATTGCCGAAGAATCTATGGTTCTTCTGAAAAACGATGAGCAGATCCTCCCTCTGAAAGCATCCGAGAAAATTGCTTTCATCGGTGGTTTTGCAAAGAAGCCTCGTTTCCAGGGCGGCGGAAGCTCTCATATCAACTGCTTCAAGATCACAAACGCACTGGATTCCGTTCCTTCCGATGCACAGGTTACTTATGCAGAAGGTTTTCCTGCAGACAAAAATCTCTACGATGACGCACTTGCAGCTGAAGCGATCAAAACTGCTGCCGCCGCTGACAAGGTTGTGATCTTCGCCGGACTTCCGGACAGCTTTGAATCTGAAGGATACGACCGTTCCCACATGAGGCTTCCTGAATGCCAGAATCGTCTCATTGCTGAGATCCTTAAAGTACAGCCGAATACCGTGATTGTCCTCCACAACGGTTCCCCCGTGGAGATGCCATGGCTCAATGATATAAAAGGCCTTCTGGAAGCATACCTCGGTGGTCAGGCAGGCGGTACCGCTGTCGCAAACATCCTTTACGGAAAAGTAAATCCAAGCGGCAAGCTTGCCGAGACAATACCGCTCAAGCTCTCCGACAATCCATCTTACCTGAACTTCGGCGGCGGTGAAAAGGTTGAATACCGTGAAGGCGTATTCGTAGGCTATCGCTACTACGATACAAAAGAGATGGGTGTAGCATATCCGTTTGGCTATGGACTCTCCTACACTACCTTTGCCTGCAGCGACCTGAAGATCTCCAATGAAAATCCTACAGACAAAGACACCATCACCGTTTTGGTTGATGTAACAAACACAGGAAATATGGCAGGAAAAGAAGTCGTACAGCTCTATGTCAAAGACTGTACCAGTTCCGCAATCCGCCCGGAAAAAGAGCTCAAGGGCTTCGAAAAGGTTTTCCTGAATCCAGGCGAAACCAAAACAGTAACCATGGAGCTGGACAAGAGAAGCTTCGCATGGTACAATACAGAGCTTCACGACTGGTTCGCAGCCAGCGGCGAATATAAGCTCCTTGTCGGTACCTCTTCCAGAGATATCCATCTTGAAGGCAGGATCCATCTGAACAGCAGCCAGGAGCTTCCGATGCATGTTCATATGAACACCACCCTGGGCGAACTGTTCCGCAACCCGAAAACAAGCGAAACAGCAAAAGAACTGACAGCAAAATATATCTCAGCCATGAACGTTGGTGAAGAGTCCTCTTCTGAAGCCGCTTCCGAAGCTATCACTGAAGAAATGACAGAAGCCATGACCGACTCCATGCCATTACGCGCACTGGTAAGCTTCGGCGGGTATTCCAGAGAAGAACTTACAAAAATTATTGAAAAATTAAATAAACTGGTATAATTTCACATAAGTGCCTCAAACAATGATGTAGATATCATAACAGAAAAACTGTTATATTACACTACGCCATATTTTGAGGCACTTACGCTCTATTTCCAATCCCTGAAGAAGCCATTCTACCTGTTGAAAAGTGATCTCTTTTACTTCATCTGGTGTCCTGGGCCATTGAAATTTCATATCATCCAGAAGTTTTTTGGTCGCAAGCACAAATCCATTATAATCATATCTCAGAACTTTTATGGAATCCTTCCGTCTGTTGCAAAAGATGAACACATAGCTGCTATTATACGGATCCAGTTTAAAATTTAGCGTGACCGTTGCAATCAGCCCTGAAATCTGCTTTCGAAAATCTGTAGATCTACAGGCAAGAAATATACGGGATGCTCCTTCAGCAAACCGCTTCATCACAATTTTTTCAATGTCTGCAAAAGTTTCAGAAGTGTACCTGGATTAAAGTTTTCTGGCACATATATTTTCATTCCCTGAGAATAGATCATCAGCCGGTTGTCATTAGATACGATACGGCCTTGAGGATTATGGGAGTAATTCTGAGATGCAGGCCGCAGGACTTCGCCAAAAGCTGTTGATGATTCCTGACTTGTTCTGGACATAAGATTCTCCTCCTTAATATCAAGTTTCTCTCAGTATATCAAGAAGAGATCCTTTCGTCACTACGCCATGTTTTGAGTCACTTACAATTCTTTATCTCTACCAGTTCCAGTCGCTTCCGGCTCACCGTCTTGCTCTCTGGATGCCATGACTGCTCCATAAGCAATGTAAGCAGGGCGGACAACGATTCGTTGATCCGCATATCTCTTATATAATCGGAAGTTGAAGCCAATGAGTAGAGGTCCGTGAGGATGGTGGTAAAAGGGGCGGAATCATCGGGATGGAACACAGGGCTGCCGCCACGTTCCTTATACTTCTCATAGATAGCAGGCAGGGACGGGGCGTAGAAATGGCACCACTGGAGGGACCAGAGGGATGGAGTAGGAGCAACACGGTTGAGAGTACCAGTGCTTTGAAAAGCAACTGTGTCTTTCTCACAGGCAGTCTCGTTCACACAGGTGGGTGTGCTGATACTGGTGTTGTTCACACTGGTGCTTTTTCCCTCACTGTTATACCCGGTCGAAAGCTATACGCTTTCCTGCAGTCAATGAACACACAGTCCCCAGCTGACAGCTCATAGGTCGTTCCTTCGTAGGTGAGAGTACCGTTTCCAGACAGGACCACAAAACACAGAAACGAGGTCAGGTTCGTTCTGGTCGATGTATGCGGGTGGATGGCCTATAACGATCCGACCTCCTGCAGATGCAGTAATGATGTCCGGGCAAATGTGGACGGTGTGTACAGAATTCGGGAGGAGGTCACGGACGAGGATTGTGGGTTGAATAATTCTTGGTCCATATTATGTCCTCACCCTCTTTCCGAATCTTTACCTTACTCTTTTCATTGTCTGTGCTAAAAGTGCTCTGACGTTTAATTCATTTTCCGGAATATTTTCTACTGCAAATTTATAAGAATATCTGTAAACCTCTTTGACCGTTATATTTAACTGTTGCGACAATTCTAATGCTATTTTCTCGGCCACCTGTTTACACTTTTTTCTAAAGCTTCCTCTTTCTTCAATTTTACTATTATATTGTGTCTGATTAGAGAAATTTGGCAAGGCAGCTTCATATGCTGTAAAATCCAACTGCTCGGCAATTGAATAATCAACCTGTTGATTACTGTATTCAGCACGTAACGATTGCAAGAACTGCTGTTTTCTTTCGATATATGTTTTAACCAAAAGCACTTCTGGCGTATACGGCAAAAATTTGAGAAAGCGACTATGATCATGATAACGCTGTATATCCTCTTGATTTCCATACTGAGGATATGGTATCACATCTGTTTCAACATCTTTATCCATAAATGCGGTAACAAAAACATTGTCATAGAATACATAGTTATTTGCTTCAACATAAAAATTGATAACGTTTTTATATCCGCCAATTTCAAGAACCCGAATATCAAGATACGCCTGTTCTGGATAATAGGAAAAATACTTTCTTTTTAGTTCCATAAACAATGCTTTTGCCATATCATCCTCAACTAGAATGACAATATCCGGCATTGTATCCTCTCGCATACCAATGGCACCAATAGCTTTTGCTGGTGGGCAATGATACATCACGTCTATTTGTCCGCTTTCATTTCCTTCTTCAAGCAAAATCACATCTTTTTGGCTTCTTATTAAGCTGGCTGAATGTGTCGTAATTAAAATCGTCAGCCCTTTTTCATCTGCCATTTCTTTTAGGCATGAGAGCAATCGAATCTGAGCGGATGGATGCAACGCCAACTCAAGTTCATCAATTAATACAAGCGACCCATTAGACACATTATGTATATCATACAAAAGATTCAACAGTACTATTTCGCCAAAGCTAAAATTTCTTTCCGTATAAAATCTTCCATCTTCTACTGGTATTGCATATGCAATGTTTCTACGTCTAGTATCTACTGCTGATTTACCTCTTCCTCGATATAGCTGTCCCGTTGTAATTCGAATCATTGATGAATACTTGTCTGTTCCAAAAATTTGATTGAGTTTTTCATTTATCCAGTCATCGCCCCGATGATTTTTTCGTGGTGTAATATCTGTCTGCGTAAAAACACGTTCATCTTTCGTTGTGATGTTTACTACTTGAGGATACCCCATAAGGCTCAGAACATCATTTTGTTTATTAGCCTTCCATTTTCCACTACTTCTCTTGGAATATTTAGTGCTTTCTCCATCAACTTCATACTGTATATAACCAGAAAAGAAATCTAACCGATCATTTCCATTTGATGCAGGGAAACCGGTTCTAAATGCATTGCTATTTTTTATTCTGCTCAAGCAGGTAAATAGTGTCGTTTTTCCGCTTCCATTCTTTCCTGTAACAACATAAAGCCCTGGTGTTGGAATGCAAAACTCCATATGTTTAATATTCTTTATGTTATCTATTATAACTTTCTTTGTCATTCTGTATCTCCCATGATTTTCCTATATTCTTATCCCAAGTGAATACTTTGTCATCCGAATACAGTTTTCTATGCCCTCTTTTACTTGCACATCATCTTGAATATTCCGAATTTCGATTGGAGTACAAACAATTTGATTACGGTCTACTTTCGTTGGTGCATTTGCTCCATATGCATTTACGGTATAGTTCCATAGGCCTTTGCAGCCAACAATAGTTACACAAACATACATCGCAGTTGAACGGCCTAATTTCTGGTACATTTTCGATGTTCCCTGTATCAATTTTCTGAGTTCAGCTTCGAAGTCAAATATAATCAAATATCGTTCCGTTTTTAGTTGCTGGCTTCTTGAATTTTGTTCTCTTATCTCAAAATCCATTTTTAGTTCAACAGCACCAGTGTTAAAAATTTGTAACTGCTCAAAATTCCGCTGTTCAGAGTAATCAGGAAAATAGACACCATCTACATTTGGAACCGCACGGTCATAGATCATGCCATTAAATAGATCATCAAAATTCAATTTTCCTTCTCTGTACAGATCATACATCGGAACGCAATCACTTCTAAATGTGGCTGGAATCACCTGCACAAGTGCAAATGGTTTCTTCATTTCTGTAATATGTTCTTCCAGTCGTTCTTTTCTAAAGCTCTTGATATCTTCTGACAGCATTGCAGCGTTTAAGAATCCATTTCGTATCTCTGTATAACTCATTGCCTGCTTTTTGTTCCCGTGCCTTATGTAGAAATGAAACTGTCCTTCTGGTTCTTCTGTAATATATGGTTTGTACAGTCCTCGTTGAATATGAAGTACCACAATATATTTGTCATCTTGTAATGAAATGAACGAAAAGGCCACATCCGGCACAGTTGGGCGAATCGCCTGTAGTTCATTCCGGCGATCCAATTCAAAGCGATCAATATTAGGAATCGAAATACCTGCTAATATACTGGCTACTCCAGAAGTTTCTCCGATTCCATAAAAGATGTATCCTCCGTCTGCATTCGCAAAGGAACAAACATCATTTCTAAATTCAGCTTGTTTCTCTTTCTTATTGCTTTTATCTATAAGTGGTGCAAAATTCACCTTATAATCAATAAAATTATTCTCTCGATAGGCATCATTACTAAGAAGGACCTGAAGATCGTCCTCAGTCCATTCTCCAAATTCTTTATTATTTATCTTCATGTGGTTTATTCCTCCTATCCAGAGTTATTCCTTCACATCTCAGCCAGTCATAAGACCGTTGCCTGCTGCTCACCACGGAGAGGTGTGTGAAGATTTGAGCAGCTACCGTGTGAGATCGCTCACACGGCCTAAATTGTCATTCCCAGCTAAAGCACATTCCTTGGAAACCATCCGCTTGTTCTTTGCTATTGAACACAACCTTGATTTCCTTCTCTACTGTACAGTCATCGCTGACTACCAGAATATGTCTCTGTGAGAAGTCATAATCGAATGTTACTGTTGGGGATTCAAACAGCTCTCCATCTACATAGATGTCCGCTTTGTTGTCACCAGATTCAAAGGTGTAATCTATACCGAAAACGCCAGATGCTGATGCATTCAGCGTGAAAGTTGTATCATCTACACGTTTAAAATCTTTATCTGCACCATACCAGATGAAGTTATCAAACTTATGTACATCAGCATTGATAGCATCAACATTTTCCATCTTTCCGGTAGATGCCGCCACATTTTCGTCAATGACATTCTTTACCGTTTCGTAGTAGATTTCCTGTCCAGCGTCATTCGGATGAACACCGTCATTTGATAGATCATCATAAGCCTTTCCAGAGTTATTGAACGCTACAATCGTGTCTGCTACAGGGATTCCATAATGATCACAGATGCTTTGGATTGTGATTATATTGGATGTATAGTCACGCTGTGAGGATTCTAAAATTGAAATAATCGAGCAATTCGGGTATTTATTTTTGATGGCTTGTACTATCGCTTCATAATATACGTCCAAGCCTTGTAAGGCATCATTCTGACCATAGCAGATAACTGCCAAGTCGTAGTCGATGTCATCATCCAGTGCCATTGTCTGGACATAACCAGCATAAGAGGTATTACCTCCCATTGAAACATTTGTTACGGATACAGATGCTTTATTAACAGTCCTTAAATATGCTTGTAACTGTTTAAACCACTGCTGCCCATCTGTTTCTGTGCCAGCACCCGCACCGATTGAATCTCCCACAACCAAAACATTAACGTCAAACCCATCTGATAGCTTCTGATAAAAGCTATCCTCTGCCTTTTTCTGTTTTAATGCGGCTTCTTTCTCCTGCTCTTCCTGATACAGTTTTGCATTCAATGCTTGTAATTCTGCCGATTTCTTGTCCTCATCCTTTTTGTTCATCCAAAGGAGAACACCAAGGAGCACAGCGAGCAAAGCTATAATAATCGATAGTATTACATTTTTCCGGGATCTACTGCGGTCCCCCCCACACGACGATTATGACTCATTCTTTTCTCCTCAGTTATAGACTTTTCTTAATTTCCGATGAACAAATCCCAGGCGTTCTTTTCATGCGTACAACTTCTTTTCCATTTTCTTTGCACCACTCAATAGCTCTTTGAAATCCTGCATGATTTTGATCCTCGCCAACTGCAAAAACATCAAAATCCAATGTCTTAATAGTCACATCAACATCTGTATAACTTACCACTTCATCAACTACACGTAGCGCACTAACCAATTCTTTTCTCTGTTCTGTTGTATACATAACTTTAGCATCTGGTTTTGTTTTCAATATATAATCGCCATCCTGAACAGCAACTATCAACCAATCTCCAAGGTTCTTCGCATTTTTAAACAACCGAAGATGTCCCAGATGAAAATAATCATATACTCCAAATGTTACAACTTTTTTCATTTTCATTCTCCATATATTCTTCTTATTTTATTCTTCTTGCTTCAATATAATATCTTTTTTCCTGAGCATGTCCCATGGAAAACGTTTTTCGTGGTAATGAACCATTTTTTATGATTTCTGAAAATAAATTTTCTTTATCGATGGCTGACAATAAAAGCCCTATACAATCGGATTTACAGCTCAATTTCTTTAAAACATCATCATCGTGAATATAATCAATGTCACAATTATTTGTTTTAACGTAATCATCTAAAAATCTTTGTAAAATGCCGACCGTCAATTCTCCTAGACTTTCATCTAAATACAGTACGCCTTGTTTTTCCTTTGTATAATATTCCACCTTATGCTTACTGTGTGATACGCATATTGTTTTTATTTTTGTGAGAAAATCACTGATATCTACATTCATTAGCAATCTATGTATAGGTTCAAACTGTTGTGATTCGTCCTGCAAATTTTCTAGCTCAACCAACGCATATCTTGCCTTTATACTTGTTCCAAAAGCTTTCTTTTGCTGTTCATAGCATTCTTTTGCCGTAGCAAGCGAATGGTTTCCATCTCCTACAGCAAAGATCATCGGATTTTCATCTAATCCATAATATTTTTCTCTAATATCTTGTAAATACTTTTCTAAAGCAGTATCAAATATCTCTGCTTTGTCTTTAGATACAAGCCATCCAGTGATGTGTCCTCCATCCTGCATCAAATCGAAATCATATAGTATTTCTAGCTTTTCTTTAATCGTCTCAATCGATTCCAACAATTGATGCTTTTGATCATCACACAAAAGCAATATATGAGGCAATTCAATGTTCGCATTTTCACGGATCTTGACTCTTGGCGGTATACGGTCTACCACTGTTTTTTCTGTTGCCCTGATTTTAGATTTTGCGTTTGGTTTATAATCGTAATCTTCCAAATCAATTGCGCCAACTATACCTTTACGAATAGCACCATTTTTTAATTTTCGTTCAACATATATATACGAATCATTATATGTTTCAAAAATATTCCTTTTTAAATAGCTATTCATTGTTTCATTAATACTAGCTATTTTATCATCATTATTTTCCGACAGTTGTGCTTCCGGTAAAATCAAATTATATGTAGATACTTCATCTCCGACATATTTTTGCACATTTTCCCAGTATTCAGGTTGTGATGTGAATTGATCACATGCAACAACTGCCCACTTTCTATAATCTTTAATTTTTGGAAGTAAAATATCCGTTTTTTCAAATACCATCTCGATTATACTTTCTGTTCTTTCATTTTTTCTTTAATTTCTGTAGTGCTTATTCCATGCGTATATGGCAAATACTCAATTGAGGCCCCATACTCTGCAAACTGCTTTTCTGTACGCATATAACGCTCAGATCCCTTCCAGTCATCTCCAGAGAACAGAACATCAAATCCAAATTTCTTTAGCGCCAACATTTTGTCATCGGTTTCTTCAATCGTTACCAACTCGGCTCTGTCTACAACTTTTAGAGCATTCATAATTCGCACTCTTTGATCTTCTGGGTAAACAGGCTGCTTTTTCTTGATTTCAGTAACATACTTATCATCACAGACACCAACAATAAGAATATCGCACATTTCTTTGCATCTTTCCAAAAGGTTCAGATGTCCCACATGGAAAAGATCAAATACTCCACATGTATATCCAATATGATACTTCTTCATTTAATATTTCCTCCTTTATAACTTCAACTCAATAATCTGGTGCTGATTTCCGCGTTTTTCTATCGGTGGAAGTTGCATATAGTCACCATAAGCCGTACGCAAATACAGGTCAGAATCCTCTGGAACAGAAAATTCTGTATTCTCAAATATCGCTATGCTCAATTTATCAAAACATTTCGTAGGAATAATCCACTTTCCGTATGGTGTTGCCCCAGTTGCTTCATAATAATATTTCGTTTTCTGATCATTATATTTTCTATTTATAGCATCAGCATTTTTTATCAAAGTATTTCTATTTTGAGTCAGCGAAAAAGCAATATAAGGGAGATACTTTATTTTTCCGAATATGCGTTTCCATAATTTTTTGTGTCTAACCCATGGTTTGACGTGATTTTTCATTTGCAACGCATATCGATAAAGCATCACCCGTCTACCATGGCTATATCTGTCAGACTCAGAATCCGGATATACATCATATGGAAACACATCAACAAATAACTCATTATGTGCTCCACTATTTTGTGAAACATTTTCTATATATACTGTTCCAAGTTTTCTCACTTTTGCATACGCATGTGGATAATTTTCATCACTTTTCCATGTTTGCAAAAAATAGTTTTTGCCTAGCTTTTCGGGTGCAATTTGAAGGAACTTTTCATACTCATCTCGAAGCATGCCAATATCCATATCATCATCCCAAGGAATAAAACCTTTATGTCGAACTGCACCAAGCAATGTTCCTGAATCCAAAAAGTACTTGATGTTATTTTCATCACATACTCGCTTTATTTCTTTTGCAATCTCCAGCTGTGCGAGTTGAACCTTTCGCAAAGTCTCATTATCCATTTTTACTTTACTCCTCTATATTATTTTCTATAAACAAAATACAAGTCACCCAAACATCCTCTCGCCGAGTTATAAAAAGCACGATATTTGCTTGCAAGTTTTATCCATAACGCAATATTGCCTGTCTCAAAGAAACGCCTTCTTAGTTCAAGGAACTCAATTCCTTTTTTCAGCATTTCTTTGTCATTCTCTGATGTTACTCGTTCTAAACCCATCTCATGAAAACGAATATAATCATCAAAAGTTTGAATTCTACTTTCCTTGGTTCTATTCTCTTCACTTGTTGCATTGTCACCATGTCTACGGAATTCTATTACTGGGTAATTGAACAATCCTAAAGCATGATCCATCCTTGCAAAACGCCATAGTATTGCGTCATGTGGGTATTTCGTATTCCATTTATCCTTAATCGAGTTGTAAAACGTTTTTGTGAAGCAGAACACACATCCTGGACGATTGATATATGGCCATTTTGGGTCAATTCCCAAAAGATCTATACTTTCGTCTTTTTTCATTTTTTTACTGTTAGACGCGTACAGCTTACTCCCGCTTCCGTTATCTTTTTCTGAGAAAAAAGTATTATAATTAGCGGCGAGCAATTCAATTTTAGGATTGTTTTCCATGCACCCTACCATCTTTTCAACTTTATCAGGATGCCAAATATCATCTTGATCGCACGGAAAAATGTAACCGCCAGTTGCTAAATCAAAACCACTCTTAAAGTTTTTCTTCCATCCCTGGTTCAGCTCATTCTGAACCAAGTTCCACCCTTTCAGATTGTACTCTTTTATATAAGCACTCACTAAATCTGGTGTATGATCTGTGGAACAATCATCCATAATAATTACTTCATCAATTGGCATTGTCTGCTCTCGCAAAGAATCCATTTGTTCCCGCAAATATTTTTGCCCATTATAAGTCGTCATAACGACAGACACTCTCTTATCCATTGCTCTTCCTCATTCTCTTCTTTATAACATCCATGGCGGCAGTGGCATATGGATTTCTCATAACAATCAAAGTTATCACATACACCAAAGCAGAAAGTACAACAGCGCAGGCCATCTTCATCAAGCTGTTATGGAAGAAGCCATTACATAGCAAACATGTAATTCCGATAAACGCACTGCCACAAATGCATGAAACAATTGGTTTCACTTCCAAGGTTCTCCAATCAAAAAACGCCTTTGAAAAGCACATCTGCATCATACAGTTCACCAACTCAGCTATTACTGTTGTAACTGCTGCGCCAATCATTCCAAGCGTAGGCATTAAAACGAAATTCAGTCCAACATTTACAATTGCTGAAACCACTGTTGCTTTAAGGCAAAGCTTTTCCTGGCGATTAACAATCAGAACACAGTTTGTAAACAGTGACGCATATATGGCAAATAAGGTCGCAACGCTCAGAACTTTCAATACTGCATCACCAGCGATATACTGTTCTCCTCCTGCAATCAAAATCATAGAATCGCTCATAAAGAACATTCCAACTACAATTGGAAGCAACACAATATTCAACGCAGAAAAAATCCGATTCAAAAACGTTTTATACTCAAGTGGCTTGTTCTTTATGATATATGCAATTCTCGGCACTGAAACAACGATCACCGCATTGATAAGTTGCTTCAACAAATTATAAATTTTAGATGCGAAGCTGTAGACGCCAACTTGTGCATCCGATTCAAAAAAGCCAAGCATAGTAATATCCGAATTGACATAAATTGAGATGGCAATTGAATTCACAAATAAAATCAGCAATGACACAAGATGCCTTTTCAAGTCCATATCAAACGTAAAGCGAATCTTCGCATACTTACGGACATAAAATACATTAATCAGGTTTCCGCCATTAGTTGCTAAAACCGAGATAATGCAATATGGAATAATATCCTCTGGCTTCCTTACGAAAACGAACATTGCAATGAGGCACACACATTGAACTGCAATGTACCGCACTGTAATATAAAAGTAATCTTCAAAGATGCCATTTACCCAGTCTGTACCAATTACAGCCATAATGATTGCTGTACTCTGGATAAAAATATAGGCTTTGTATCCCGAAAATTTTGGCAGGCAAAATACCATTATGCTGAGCAACAGCAATGAAATTGCTGCTGAACATACGTTAATGGAAAACACCTGTGAGCAAAACTTATCTACTTCTTTTTGGTCATCGCGTACTTTTGCACCTTCCCGAATCGCATAAGTATATATTCCAAGGGCTGCCAGCAGTATGAAATAATTCGTCACAGAATATGAAAAGCTGTATTTTCCATAACCATCATTTCCTAACACTCTTGATATATACGGAAATGTGATCAGTGGAAATATGATAGAACAGCATTGCTTAATTCCATTTAATACAGCATTTAATCCTAACGATTTTTGTTTCATACCACTTTGCCTTTCTTAGTCAAATTTTTTCACCTTACTTAATGAAGCCATCATCAGCAAAAAGATTACATAGCTTATCGAATGATAATGATAAGTAATTCCACCAAATATAATTATTATCATTGCATCCTTAAACTTTGTTTTCATGCATTTTACTACTTCATAATAATACGCCAAAAGTGTACATACTCCGCCCCCAAGTAACAATCCAATAACATCACATTCTACGGCCCATGCACTTGAATACTGCTGTATGCCTATTATTCTGCAAATATCTTGTTGTTCAGAAAACGCGGCTCCAGAACATCGCATTCCATATCCGAACAACATTTGAAAAATGTTCGAACGTGTCAACCATATTTCAAACCCATACGGATAATATAATAAGTGCCGCATTCCCGAAACATTTATCGCGCCTGTATCAGTTATCCGCAACAATATATTTGAAACCTGTCTGCGAATAGATGGTATTTTCAAATATGCTGCCAATGAAGCTACAATTATAGTTACTCCACCAATTGCATTTCTTACCAGCGCACTCTTTTTGATTTTTAAATTACTCTTCAATTTTCTAATGATTACAATTATTACATAACCTGCCACCATTACCCATCCTGTTCTTGACAAGCTAAGAACTGCTGTGGCAAGCAATAAAAATTTCCATACTTTCTTCTTTTCCAATGCTGCACCTAAGCATACCACAAGAGCAAACATCGAATTTTCAAAATTCAAGCCAGTAATTCTCATGTTCCAAGAATTTCCAGAGAAGAATCCCATAATCCAATCTCTCGTATTTGTAGAGTGAAGAATATCTACAAAAAGAATTTGATTGATATTAATTCCTGCACCATATTGTAAAATCAACTGAAGAATTCCCCATATAGCCTGTATCCGTGCTGCCCATACAATCCCATTTACATAACAATCTGTACATTCTGATAAATACTTGTTTGTACAGTTAAAAAGCAACACAAAAATCACAAGATAGAAAGTGCTATTGATTAAATAACTTTTTACTATATCGTAGTGCTCCACACGAAAATCGTATGCCATGGAAAACAGGCACGATACCATACTACATAATATAAACAAAAGGAATCCTGAAGCTCTCGGTATTTTCATGCCGCCCTTGTTTTTATGTTTGAGGAACTCAACCCCTGCAAATACTGTAAAAAGTCCAACAAATACAGCATTAACGGAAATCCCCGAAATTTGTAAACCTGATATCGAATTCAAGATAACGAATCCAATAACGATAATCTTTTCCCACGTTTTCATACCGCCACCTCTCTTTCAAAGAGATAGCAGTACGAAACTGCATCACAAAGTTTTTGGGGAATACTATCTATATAAGAGTGAACGTAAGCAAGCCATTCTTTAGCTTGTCTTACCCCCCCCCCCGGACAGTTTTTGTCTTTAGTAATTTGCTAATCAGAATTGGAATTACAGCATAATACACAAAGGAACGTCCCAATTCAATGCTTTCACTTCTAACAAGAAAAATCATATAGTACATCAAGTATACGATTACAAAGAAGTTCTCTGGCTTTACATATTT
>NZ_JBDGAB010000008.1:0-55726 GCF_040910705.1 Blautia sp. RTP21359st1_E11_RTP21359_211015 | reverse complement strand
GTATGGAGAAAACACTTCATCGATACTTATATACTCTAAGTTCAAAAAGTTTGGCAAAACGCTGTATATACTTCTAACAAAGGACATTCCGTACCTATAATCCACTTTTTTCGGACACAAAGCATATACCAGCGTGTTAATAACTTGTGTGTTTCCCATTTCTTTAATCGCAGCAAAAATAAAATTGTTTTCTAATAAATCTGTCGCTGTTTCTTTCAAAAAAAGCTGCACATTACTTGCAAGATAAATATAATTTCTAGCACTTGACACAAACGAAAATACAAAGACTCCTACTAATCCAAAAATGCAAATCATGACAGCTCGTTTTTTGCTAATTTCTTTTCTATACAAATTACTAATAACAAGAAGAACAATAGCCAAACGGAAAACAGCTATTCTACTTCCACCTAATAATTGTAACAACACATAGCTACCCAAAGCGAAATATACCGTTCTTCGTCTTTTTTCCTCAAAGCAATATAAAATCAAAATCGCACTTGGATAAAATCCTGAAATTAATACAAAAATTTTATCAATACCTGTTGCATTTCCCAAAGTATCACTATATCCATTAAAAAAAACAGTTGTTACATCTTTATACAGTTCATAAAATGTTGGAACAACTGATATGAGTAAAAGTCCCCACGCCACTCTACACAATACATTATCTGTTAATACAGGTTTATTTGAGAGCTTTTCATATTTGATAGAGCTCCTATGAAAACAAAAGCCTATTCCAGTTAACGCAATAGCGATAAAGCAAAAAACACTTGCATTTAATATTTCCTGGTTAGAGAAAAAGCCTCTGTCCATCGAAAATGCAAAGACTCCCAACTTATATCCAAATGCAGTTAATATACATTGTCCGAAAGAGAACAAGTAGCACATGATCATGAATATGAGAAAAACGTCCCACTCTTTCTTGACTTGATATAGCGCTATGGTAGAAAGAACTCCGTATATAATGGCCACATAACCTATTTTTCCCAGAATATTCTCTGATGCATCTATTTGTACCAAAGCGAAAGAACCTATAATTTCTACAAGAAAAATCAATATTGCTACCACTTGGCTTCTCTTTATTAGATATTTTTTCACCACAATTTTCCTCAACTCTCAATTTTCCTTAAAACGCGTCTCCATCATATGTAAGTATCTTTTTTCTGTGTACATTTCCTTGCAGTATTCCCTATTTCTTTTACATACAGTTTTTAATTCATTCGCTTTAAAAGAAGCAACTTTGCTATACGCGTTTTCTTTATTTTTCATCACAATTCCATTCACACCGTCTTCCACAATATCTGGAATACCAGCATGATCTGTTGTAATAATAAACATTCCATTGCCCATTGCTTCCAGAATACTAATAGGCTGGCCCTCGTTGGGATATCGAGTTGGAAGTGCAAAAAGATAGCATTTTTTCAGAAGTTCTCTCTTCTGTTCGCCACCCACAATTCCATGATATGTAACGTACTCTTCCAGCCCATTTTCCTTTATATAGCTTTTAAAGTAATCTTTTTCACTGTCTTCAAAAAACTTGCCTGCAAAATCAAAATGGAATCTTTTTTCTCCGCCGGCATCCACACGTTCTTTTTCTGCTTTTGCCATTTCAAGAACGAATGGATATCCCTTGCTTCTGATAAAATTGCTCAACCAAAGGACATGAAGAACTTTTTTACTTTCCAATGATTTCAGCTTTTCTTCAATTTCTTGGTCTGTGAGCAGATATTGATCATCAACGCAGTTTTCTACGACAAAAATCCTGTCATCATCAATCATCCCTTCAAAAATCTTCTTCAGAGACTTTGACAAGACAATTGCACCTGAGAGTTTCTTGATGGCTTTATAATTTGCTTTGCGTTGCCAGCCAGCCATATCGTTATCGACTAACTGACGATAATATCCGCCATGGAGATGAATCAAACATTTCTTGTGCTGCAATTCCAATAGCTTAAAAATGACCAAGTCCCGAAGATTTCCGCCTTTCGTTTGGCTGATTGTAAAATAAAACAAATCAGCCTTGCTACGGCTTATCTTCAGGAGATTCTTAATAAAGTTCTTGTTATTGGTAATATCCACCTTTTCAAATTCAAACTCCCCTTGCGAATCAATCTCAAAATTCAAATTTGAATTATAAAGAGTCTCAACTGCCTTGGATAAGCCATGCATTGGAGGAGGAAACTGAGCAATAAAACATATTTTCTTCATCAGCTATTGCCCTCCAACCTCTTAATAACTCTTGCCGGATTACCAGCAATCACACAGTTATCTTCGAATTTTCCGCATACCACAGCACCGGCACCGACAACGCAGCCATCCCCCAGCACTGTGCCTTTCAGAATTATACTGTTGCACCCAATGAAACAGTTCTTACCGATCTTGATTTCTCTGCTTGGCACCAGATCACTGTCACCACCATTTTCATCCCGGAGCAGTTTGTTTCTGGTTTCTGTTTCAATAGGATGGAAGTCATTATCCAGAATCTTGCAGTTACCACCAATGCAGGTATTCTCACCAATCGTGATCTTCTTGCGGGCGTAAATCGTAGCACCTGAAATTCCCACATTATCTCCGATTTCAATCTCTGCACCAGGTGCACGGGTAACGATGATTGTCCGGCTGTAAAGTCCAACCAGATTACTGAGGAAGCTGCTCTTAATCGTGGTGTTCTCACCGATCTTCAGCTTGGCACCACCTTTGTTGAAGATGATTGGTACGCCTTTCAGCAAGAGGTTCTTTCCATATTCAATTTTCGTCATCTTCATAACCAGCTTGAACCAGTTACTATTCATTCCCTCTCGCCTCCTTTACAGCTTCAGAATTTCTTCTGCATACTTCTGTACACTTACGTTTCTGGTCAGATTTTTTTCAAGTTTTTCCCGGCTTCTGGCTCCCATGGCCTTCAGCTTTTCACTTCCAGCATTCTCAATAAACCAGCGGATGTTTTCTTCCACCTGGTCATACTCGCCCGGCTCGCAACACAGGCCACCCTTTGTGTCCTCAATAATGCAGCGAATCTCAGATCCAGATTCCAGCACTCCAATTACTGGCTTTGCAGCAGAAGCCAACCCGTAATATTTTGACGGGCAGCTCACTCCTTTAATGCCTTTCGCATTCACACACCAGTGGACATCTCCAGCATTCAGACTGTAAATCAAGTCTGCCTTGTCCTGATATGGGATAAAAACTACATTCTCCATTTGATGCTCGGTCACATAGTCTTCCAGTGTTTTCAACACAGAACCAGCACCGACAAAGGCAAAGACAACCTCTCGGCCATCTGCCGTCTTGGTATCAGCACCAAACTTCTCAACCACTTTGATCAGGTTCTCAAGGTCATAGTACAAACCGATATTGCCGGAGTACATGATGACAAACTTGCTATCTAGGCCGTACTTCTTCTTAAAAGCAACTACTCTCTCGTTGCCTGCTTCCAACGGATAGATTTCATTTTCATCGATCCAGTTATTGATCATGACAGTCTTCGGGACTTTCTTGCCCTTGAATCTGCCTTCTACCGTCTCGACCAGATCCCGCCCAACTGTGATGATCAAGTCACTTCTCTTGCAGCTGAACTTGTCAAACCACATCATGGCATCAGTGACAAATTTACTCTTGGTATAACCAACAGCCAGCACCTGCTCCGGGTTGAAGTCCTGAATGTTGTAAATGTACTTAGCGTGTTTTACCCACTTGCCCCAGACACCCAACAGACCGCCAAGGATTGGCGGCTGAGAAATGGAAAACACATAGTCCTGTTTTCCGACCTTGAAGGTCGCACTCATTGCCCCAAAGAAGTAGGACAAAATATTCCTTACACGGCTCACCTTATTGGTCTTGCTGAACTCCGGAACCCGGATTCTCAGCACGTTCACGCCGTTGATTTCTTCTTCATAATACTTCTGTGTCTTATATTTATCTTCAATCGTTCCAAGGTAACTCGGAACCACACAAATCACTGTAATATTAAATTTATCCAGCATACCCTCCGCCAGTTCACGGAGGATCTGCCCCGTTGACGCAGTATCTGGAATATAGTAATGAGCATAAATCAGAAGATTTTTCTTACCTGCTCTCTCTTTCTTCATCTGCTATATTCCTCCAAATTTACTTCATTCCTTATTACGAAATGAAGTTTTTCAAAACTTATCTTCACACAAACTCCACGCTCCAGACATCCACCCCGGAATCCTGGAACACCTCTCTCAACCTCTGATGCAGCATCTCCTGTGTGACGCCTTTCTTCAGTATTACCTGCAGGAAGCCGCCGCCTCCGGCTCCGGAGATGAATTTTCCGTCGATCATGTCTTCACATACACTGAAGATCTGGTCTATGCAGGTGTTGGTTGAGCCGGCATCCAGCTTTTTGGAGATTTCCCAGTGCTGGTTGAGAAGGCTCGCGAATTCGTCGATGTCTTCTTTTTCCAGGGCGAATTTCATGAGTGCTGCTACTTTCTGCATCTCATCCAGCGCCTCCAGAGATTCTTTTCGGCCGCCGATGTAATTTCCTACGACTTCTCTGAGAAGGTTTCGGGCAAGGCGCCGCTGGCCTGTATAGATCAGAGCGAATCGTTCCTGAAGCTCCTGTTTCGTTTTTTCCGAGATTTCTACCTTTTCTACCTTCAGCTGCTGCCGGATTCCGGGTCTTGATGTGATAAATTTGATTCCGGGTGTCAGGCCGCCAACCTGATCCTGCCAGCCACCGCCTGTGCTCATGATCTGCTCCAGGTTGAGGACTGTATCATAGATCTGGCTGTCATCCCAGTTCTCCCCAAGAAACTCTGCAAAAGCTTTAACGCAGGCTCCTGCAAGGATACTGCTTGTTCCAAGGCCGGATCCTTTGGGAACGCCTTTGACGCAGGTGGAAAGGTAGAATCCGCTGCCCATTTTTTCCAGGACCTTTTTCAGATCGGCCTTTTCCTCCAGCGGAAGGATCCCGCAGGCGATAATGGCTGCCTTGTGCAGGGCAAAAGGATCGTATGGATTATGGCAGTCCTGGATCTCTTCTGCACTTTCTGCTGTTCCGTAAGCACCTGTGTCTGTACTTGCCAGCTCAATATGTAATTCCGGTATCTTCCGAATCTCTACCTCGATGGGTTCACAGCCTCTCAGCAGGATTGCTGCGTTAAGAACAGTTCCTCCGTGTTCGTTGCAGTATGGCGGTGTGTCTGACCAGCCGCCGCCCCAGTTCACACGTACCGGCAGATTTACCTTTACCTGTTCTTTTGCGATCGTATAGCCGCTGTTTCCTGTCAGCTGTGTCTGAGATGCGATTTCTTTCTGGATCTGGGAAAAGCACTCCTGCTCTAGCACATCGTATGTTTTTCCGTCAAAGCATTTTTTAGTGAATTTCATGGAGCGTGATACTGCATACAGGATCCGTATTTTCTGTGAAAAATCTGCTTTTTCAGCTTCTTTCATCAGCAGATGGTAATGTCGTTCCTGGATTTCTTTTTCACCAAAGATCTTAAGTGCAGGAATGTAATGTCCGCCTTTTTTCAGTTCTCCCAGAAATACTGCCACCAGGATCCTTGCTTCCAGATCTTTTTTCCAGGAAAGGATATTTTCTGTATTTCCATACCGGAAGGATTCTTCCAGACTCAGTCTCGGCTGTTTTTTCCAGCTCTCGATCTGCTGGGGTTCAGCAAGTCCTTCGCTCATTTTTACAAGAAGGTTTCCTGCCTGTGCTGCTTCCTGGAATGTTTTGCAGACCGGATACAGTTTTGCATTCCAGAGTGCGTGGGTTTCGCCTGTCCAGATATCTTCCGGCGCCAGTCCATTGGCTGAAAGAAAATCTGCCAGGTTTCCCCGCAGAAAGCTTCCTCTTTCTTCCAGCATTTTCTTCGGATTATCCATGACTCCATATGTACGGATCACGCATCGTCCTGTCTGACCGCCGTAAAGTTCTGTGATCTCGTCCTTCAGCTTCACACCGTGAAATACTGTGTTCGCCGGTATATGTACATCCTTCAGGGAAAGGCCGGATACTACAGCGCCCTTTCCGACGTGGGTTCTTCCCTCAAGGCAGGTGTCTTCAATATATGTTCCTTCCTCGATGTCAGCTTCCGGTCCGATCAGTGCTGTGTGCAAAGCTCCCTGGCAATTTAAGTCATTGGTGAATACGTGTTTTTTCCAGTCAAGGAACTCATAATCGGTTACTTCTTCTGTCATCAGAGCACGCAGCTCTCTCGTTGTTCCGAAATGGATAAATTCTGCAGGAGAAAGACAGATCAGCTTCATCTGAAAAGGACTTAATGCCTTCCATATTTTTTCTCTGCAGGTAAAAAGCTCTGTGCAGAATTCGCCTTCCGGTTTTTCTTTCTGATATTGTTCAAAGGTGGAATCTGCCGCCAGCGGATACAGAAAATCTCCGTAAAAGCTGACTCTTGCTTTTTCATTTACAAAGCTTTCGTATTTATCCGGATCTGCTTTTTTTCCTGATGCATCTGCGATCAGACTAAAAAGTGTTTCCAGTATTTCGGCGTCCAAAAGTACGGCGCCTGTGTCAAGATCCACGCAGTCCTGTCCATTCACGGCTCCCAGCCTGCGAAGTGTTTCTGCCGGCTGTTTGTGAAGAAACATTTTTACATGGTCGCTTCCATCGTTTAAAAACACTCCATGATCGACTCCCACTTCTACCGGAGATTTCATGGAGATCGCCGCAGCTCCGCGGAACTGGGCATCTATCTGTAAAGGATTAAAAAGGAGGAGCACATCTCCGGAAAGTACCAGCATTCCTTCTTTGAACCTAGCCGGAACGCCTGCCATGCTGATGAGAAATTCATCAAACAATGTGGAGCCTCTTCCATCCGGAAGTTCTCTTGGTACAGGTGAAAAAAGCTTTCCGCACACAGAATACTGTGGGACTCTTTTGCTGTCTCCGCCGGAATGGATCACAAGGATTCTTTTGTTATGGAAATCTCCCCAGAGTCCTTCTTCCTCCGAAAGAAATCGGAGTACATTCAGAGTTGCTCCGCCGGATCCTACTCTCTTGCCTTCCGGATCCGGGAGCACGAAATATTTTGTCCATCCCGGCAGTACGCCCTGTTCCAATCTGTCTGCGATCTGGCTGCGGAAGGATCTGGCCTGTTCTTCATTTGATGAGGTCAGGATCACATAGTCCCATCTGGGAAAATTTACTTTGCGGATGCTTCGTGCATAGTCTTCCCATGCATCCTGGCAGCTTTGCCGCAGAAAAAGATTTTTCAGTTTCCTGTATTCTGTGTTCATTGCTTTCCTTATCCTTTGCTTTTTCATACTTTCTTTTTTTACATAACTTCGAATACTCTTATCCGCTGTCTCGGCTGTGCCGGAGCTTCTGGCGGAAATTCTTGGCCGACTCTTCCTTATGATAAGGGAGACACGACAGGCGGTATTCAACCTGTCAGCATCTGCCTGTAGCAGAAGCTGAGTTGTGCTCTCGCTCTATAAAACAGTGGTCATACCACTTGTTTCCCAAACTGAAGAATACATTTATGGCTCAGATTTCTGGCACTGTTCAGGCTTCGACTTCCTCTGTGCCCGTTCTCACAGGTATATTCATCTGTTTTGCGGTTTGCTGTCTTAACTGGCGCACCGCAGACAGAACAGGTTTCGGATATCCCTTTTGCATAGGTTTCAATGACCAGAATGCCGTTTTTCCATGCTTTATAGGGCAGATTGCTCCTGATCCCGGAGCTTAGATGCATAGTGCTCCAGTTTCCTGATCCGATCATCACATAATCTGTGTATTCTTTTTTGTATTTTGGAAGGACGATCAGCGAAACCTGCTTTTCCAGGCAGAAGCCTATGATCTGTGAACTAATCTCATGGGCATAATGCTCCGACAGGTGTTTCAGATGCATCCAGTATTTCCTGTTTTCTCCGGGCTGTTTTTCCCCGCCGAGAGATTTCCGGGCTTTCTCGATTTTCTTCCTGATCTGATCGCAGCGATGCGTATATTCTTTTCCGCCGCCCCAGAATTTCACATCTGTTTCCTTCCCTGTGCCGTCACATACTGTCCCCACAGCAAAAACATCTCCGTTTGTAAACTGGATGGCACAGATCTTCCGCCCTTCCTGGATACGCTGCTTTACTGTTGCAGTGTCTGCTGTAAATTCCTTCACGGGAACATGCAACATGAGATATTTCTTCTCAAAGGTTACTGAGGGTGACATTAGCTCTGCTTCTGCGGGAAATTCTCTGCCATACAGTCTGCATCTCATCCATTTCCATTGTTCTCCTGTCCATACCTTCAGTGTAATCTCCTTATGAGAAAAATCTCTGTACATTCCTTTATAATAGGTAACTGCTGAATGAAGCTTTTCTGCTTTCCTCCCCGGAATAGACTTTTGCCTGGATATGTGACTCTTTGCTGCGGCTATAGCACTGTTTATCGCAGCCCGCCTGAAATACAATGGGACTTTTTCCCAGGGAAGGGGATTCTGAGGAACCTGCTTGTCTCTTCCCATAATAGTCAGAACCTCCAGGGCCCGAAGAGTTTTCTGGCTCCCCAGTTCTCCCAGTTCCTCATGAGCCAGCAGAAGATCATAATAAAAGCTTTCAATTTCATTATAGAAATCCTGGGTTTTCCTGAGCCATTCCGGATGTCCGCAGCAAAGTCGGAGTCTTCTGGTTGTTATGCTGTAGCCTATATTGGACGGCATGTTCTCTTCCTTCCGTTTATTTATATAACTTATCCAATATTATTATCTTGTCGCTTAATGTTAGATTAAGCGACAGGACCTGAAAAAAACTGTATATAAGGGAATTCGCCATTTTTCTGACCACAAAAGCTGACCACTTATGACCATGAATCTTATAACAAGAAGCCTGATATTTCCCGCAAAATACAGGTCCCTGGGACTATACATCTGACCACTTATCATGACCACTTTTATATATTGATATGTATTTTTCTTTCTCTGATATATAAAAAACTGCATAAAACGGCACAAAAAGCGACATAATTGGACAGCTATGGCAGTTTCAGATCGCTTGACAAGCATTAAAGCGGATGTTATCATTACATATGGTTCAAAATCTTGAATCAAACAACAGAATAATCCAAAAAAATTACTGTCGCTTAATCTAACATTAAGCGGCAGTTTTCACATTCTCTTCATTTTCCTTTCACACAATGCACACATTTTTTTACTATATTATTAACTGTAGATAGCAAATGCTAAACAATCTTTTTCTTTTTCATACTTTTTGCCGGGAGTCAGCACAACTCCCGGCCTCCTTTTTTTATTCTTCAGGTAGTTCGCCTGCATTTTCTATTATTATTAAAGATATAAAAATATATCTTGTTTTTTCTTATTATATATATTATACTAGTCAAGAACTTATTGTTCCCGTCCATTCTGTTCTTTGATAATTTCATAGACTTCACACTCGAAACATGATACAATATCCGCACAGAGAAATATGCGGTACAATTTTTGTGGGAGGATGCGCATATGCTAGATCAGAAAGATTTGGAATTATTAGCCGGTATGATAAACCCGATCAATGTCCAGCTGGGCAATATAAATAACCGATTAGATGGTATCGACGCCAGACTGGATGCAGTGGATACTCGTCTCGACGGTATCGACGCTCGTCTCGATGCTATGGATGTTCGTCTTGACGGTATCGACGCTCGTCTCGATGCTATGGATGTTCGTTTTGACGGTATCGACGCTCGTCTTGATGCTATGGATGTTCGTTTTGATGAAATAGATGCCCGCTTCAACCGGGTAGAAAACAGACTTGAAATGATCGATCTGAAATGTGATACCAACAGAAAACGCCTGGACGACCTTTCACTGGATGTTAAGCTTGCAGAACGGGATATCCGAAAAGATATCAAAAATTTACAGGACACAACAGAAACTCTTGTCGTTGTACTTCAGGGAAGAGGTATTTTACCTGACCCAGGTAACACAATACAGACAGCCTGATCATATCATGTAAAGAGTGTGAAGCCTATGAAAGTATCAAGGGATCACACTCTTTATTATCATCCATACAACCATCTTTCTCCTCAAAAAATGGTTGCATTTACAATTCGTTTATGTTATAGTTATATGCGTTGCGGGGTATGGCGTAGCTTGGTAGCGCGCACGGCTGGGGGCCGTGAGGTCGCAGGTTCAAATCCTGTTGCCCCGATTGAACATCATAAATATTATAACAGCTAAGGTTTCCGAGGTCTGATGACTTCGGATTTTTTTATTACCTTTATTACCTTACTATTTTTCGAAAGGAAGGTTTTGCATGCAAGATAATCTGTCTCTTTATCATATTTTTTATACGGTAGCACGTACCGGCAGTATCTCCCACAGTTCCCGGGACCTTTATATCAGCCAGCCTGCTATCAGCAAGGCGATCCAGAAGCTGGAGCAGAATCTGGATACCGTTCTTTTTAAACGCAGTTCCCGGGGTGTCACTCTGACCCCGGACGGTGAGCTTCTTTTTGAAAAAGTAAAAGAAGCTCTTTCACTTCTGGATGAAGGAGAAAATTCCATTCGCCATAACCGTTCCCGGGACATTCCAAAGCTGCGTCTGGGCGCCAGTTCTACTCTTACCAGATATGTACTGCTCTCCCACCTGGAAAACTATATTGCACGTTTTCCTCATGTACGTATCACAATTTCCTGCCAGTCTACTTATCAGACGCTGCAGCTTCTGGATGAGGAAAAAATCGATCTGGGACTCATCGGACGGCCGCAGAAGCTTCGGGGATATTATTTTCAGCCTCTTTTGAAAATCCAGGATACCTTTGTCTGTACACAGCAGTATCTGGAAAATCAGAAAAAGCTCTATCCGGATGAACCTCTGATCCAGGCAGCAACTTTCATGATGCTGGATGAGGACAATATTACACGTCAGACCGTGAACACTCAGCTGAAAGAACATCATGTGGAATTAAGTCATATTCTGGAAGTAACAACTATGGATCTTCTGATCCAGTTTGCGGAAATTGGTCTTGGGATTGCATGTGTGATCCGTGATTTTGTAAAAAAAGAGCTCGAAGAAGGAACTCTGGTGGAAGTACCGGTAGGATTTTCTTTTCCGCTGCGTGAGATCGGGTTTGTATGCAGACAGAAAGATACTGATTCGGCTTTGATCGCGCCATTTTTTGATGATGAAACAGGGCATCCGGATAAATAAAGGAATGAAAAAAAATCCCATCTGATCATTGCGACCAGATGGGATTTTTAAATTTCAAAAAAGTTTCCTACCACTGTATTACGTGTGTGACTTCTTTGACTCAAACTTCGCTGCGCTTCGTTCGAGTAGCGCAAAATTTATTGCACCTGCAATAAATTTTGCTTAGTTATTAATAAGCTTATCCTCGCCGTTCCAGCTGTAGAGTTTACGGATCTCTTCGCCGACTTTCTCAGACTGATGCTCAGAAGCTAATTTTCTCATAGCCTTGAAGTGTACCTGTGCACCTGCATCGGACATGTCGAGTAAGAACT
This sequence comes from Blautia sp. RTP21359st1_E11_RTP21359_211015, assembly GCF_040910705.1. Classification (NCBI taxonomy): domain Bacteria; kingdom Bacillati; phylum Bacillota; class Clostridia; order Lachnospirales; family Lachnospiraceae; genus Blautia; species Blautia sp. RTP21359st1_E11_RTP21359_211015. The sequence continues at coordinate 44,282 of NZ_JBDGAB010000008.1, read as the reverse complement.
CTTTTGCGAATGTACCATCCTGGATATCGGAAAGAACTTTCTTCATTGCTTTCTTTGTATCCTCTGTGATGATCTTCGGTCCTGTGATGTAATCGCCATACTCAGCTGTATTGGAGATAGAATATCTCATTCCGGCGAATCCTGACTGGTAGATCAGGTCAACGATCAGTTTCATCTCATGGATACACTCAAAGTATGCGTTTCTTGGGTCATAACCAGCTTCAACAAGTGTCTCGAAACCAGCCTGCATAAGTGCGCAAACACCACCGCAAAGTACAGCCTGCTCACCGAAGAGGTCTGTCTCTGTCTCTGTACGGAATGTTGTCTCAAGAACACCAGCTCTTGCTCCGCCGATTCCAAGTGCATATGCAAGTGCGATATCCTGAGCTTTACCTGTAGCATCCTGCTCTACAGCGATCAGACAAGGAACACCTTTACCAGCCTGATACTCGCTTCTTACTGTATGTCCAGGTCCTTTCGGCGCGATCATTGTAACATCAACATATGCTGGTGGTTTGATGCATCCGAAATGAATGTTGAAGCCATGAGCGAACATAAGCATGTTGCCTTCCTCAAGGTTCGGCTCGATATCCTTCTTGTAAAGTGCAGCCTGTTTCTCATCGTTGATCAGGATCATGATGATATCTGCTTTCTTAGCTGCTTCAGCAGATGTATATACCTCGAAGCCCTGCTCCTCAGCTTTTTTCCAGGATTTGCTTCCTTTGTAAAGACCGATGATTACATTACATCCGGACTCTTTAAGGTTCAGTGCATGTGCATGTCCCTGGCTTCCGTATCCAATAATCGCAATTGTCTTACCATCTAATAATCCAAGATTACAGTCTTCCTGGTAAAAAATCTTATTTGCCATTTTACTTTCCTCCTCTGATGTTTACAACATCTTCTTCATAAAAATTATTTATCGTTAAGAGAGTAGCTGCTCTCCTAGCAAACATATGTAAAAAATTTACAGGTAACGGACATCGTCACTGCCTCGTGACAGACCTGTGATTCCTGTTCTTGCAAGCTCAAGGATCTCATAGTCAGCCATCAGCTCCACAAACGCCTGCAGCTTGTTCTGGCTTCCGGTCATCTCCATAATAAGAGAATCCTTACTTACATCCACCACCTTGGCACGGAAGATATCTGCAACAGAAAGAGCTCCCTGTCTCTGTTCCGGCTTCACAGCAACCTTGACGAGCATCAGCTCACGGGCAACGCTGTCGTCCTGTTCAAGGACCTTAACATCCCGTACATCTTCCTGCTTCGCCAGCTGCTTAGTGATCTGCTGGAGCATCTGATCATCTCCCTCACATACAACTGTCATACGGGAATATCTCTGATCTGCAGTCACTCCTGCGGTAATGCTGTCAATATTATATCCACGGCGGCTGAAAAGACCAGCCACACGGCTAAGGACTCCGGAGGTATTATCCACAAGGATGGATAGTATTCTCTTTTCCATAATACACCTGCTTTCAACACTTTTATGTATAGAAAACCGACTTCGTCAGTTAACGCTTTAATCTAATAAACCCTTGCTTTCTTACCATTATAACAACTTCGAAAATTTTGTCAATCAAAATTTCCTGCAAAATTCCTTCAGGATGATAAGAAATGTTTTTATCCTCAGATCAGATATTTTTTCTTAAGCTCCTCGGATGCCTTTGGTGTCAGATAGAGTTTTTTCCGAAGGAATCTTTCAATTCCTCCGTTTTCTTTTTCGATGACATCAAAAACTGTATTGATATAAGACTCCTTCACCTGATAGAAGGCTTTCAGATCTGCAAGCTTCCGGCTGTTTTCCGGCCGGTCTGCCCGGTAAAGCCTGCACATATATTTCAGTTCATCTTCCAGACATGGATTTGACCGCATATAATCCCTTCGTATCGTTTCCTTAGGTACACCCAAAGCAAAGAGCAAAAGTGCTGTTCCGACTCCTGTCCGGTCTTCTCCTGTGGCACTGTGAAAAACAACAGCTCCATTCTTTACATGAAGCAGGACATCCAGAAAACGTGCATACTGCTTCAGAGAATACTCATCCGTAACGAAATTCCGGTACCAGTCCTGCATATACTGGTCTACATCACCATAGCAGGACATCACATGTTCAAAAAAGCTGTTTCCACTGCTGTCCTCATCCCGGATTGGAATATGATAATATTCCACTCCTGCCATGATATCGTCCGGTTTTTTCTTTACTTCTGCGGCTGACCGGAAATCAATCACTGTTTTTACATTATATTCTTCTGAAAGGATCCGGTTGTCTGCAGCAGAAGCATGATAGATTTCTCCGCTGCGCAAAAGCTTTCTGGGAAGAATATGCGAACCGTCTACTGTCATCAATGCACCCAGATCTCTTGTATTCGGAAGATTCTGAAGCGGAAGCCTGCTTCCTTTTGGAAAACCAACCGCAAGATCCGGATTCAGTACTTTAAGAAGCTGAAGGCAATCCTGTACCTCCTGCTCCGTCATATCAAATTTATAACGCTTCTGACGTCTGGTTATGATCACCAGATAATTGATGATCAGCTGCTTTTCACCGGTTTTATCGGTTCCCTCACGGCGCATGTACGCCCAGAGAATATCTTTACACGGAAGACTGTTGAGCATCATATGTCTGGTAAACACAAAAAAGCCATCTTCGATCCGTATTTTTCCGTATCTCATTTTCTTTCCTTTCTCCTTCTCAACCCCTGTGCTGCTTTCTTCGCAACACTTTTTATCATACCAGAAATCTCCAGTCCCGTATACCTCGTTTGACAATTTTCGTAGTTTGGATATAATAAACAGAGAAATTTTACCACAGGGAGGCTTTCTTTTATGGACAATCTTATTTTCTGTCTGAATGTTACCGTGCCCATCTTTCTTACGCTGCTCCTGGGATATTTTTTCCGGAGGATCGGACTGTTTGATGAAACATTTGTCAATCGTATGAACAAATTTGTGTTTGTCATCCCCCTGCCTGTGCTTCTGTTTCAGGACATCGCTAAAATCGATATCTATGAGGCCTGGGATCCCAAGATGGTTCTTTTCTGTTTTGCGATCACATCGCTCAGTATTATGATCTCCGTGCTCCTGTCCCGTTTTCTCCACCCTTCCGATATCCGGGGCGAGTTTATCCAAGCATCCTACCGCAGCAGCGCAGCGATCCTTGGTATCGCCATTATCCAGAACCTTTACGGAAATGCAGGTATGGCACCACTGATGATCATTGCCAGCGTCCCTCTTTACAATGTAATGGCTGTTGTAGTTCTCTCTGTCTTTAAACCAGGTCAGGGAAAAATAGATGGTACCGTTCTGAAGCGCACTTTAAAGGGAATTGTCACCAATCCCATCATTCTCGGCATTGCAGCCGGTACACTCTGGTCCCTTCTTCGTCTTCCATTTCCGAAGATCCTGGACTCTACGGCAGGCAATCTTGCAAAAATCGCCACTCCTCTTGGCCTCATGGCTATGGGCGGATCTCTGCACTTCGGAAAAGCCTTTTCCCGGCTGAAAGCATCTGTTGCCTGTACATTTATGAAACTTGTCGGTTATGAAGCACTTTTTCTTCCTCTTGCCCTCCGTTGCGGTTTTACAAAGGACAAGCTGGTTTCCATCATTATCATGCTGGGGTCTGCCAGCACCGTTACCTGCTTTGTCATGGCAAAAAACATGGGACATGAGGGCTCTTTTTCTTCGGGAGTCGTGCTTCTTACCACATTATTCAGTGCCTTTACCCTGACACTCTGGCTGTTTATCTGCAAAGGTCTGGGACTGATCTGATATTGCAGCTTCTGCATATTATCTACCCGGAAAAATCTGTAACATAAAATGCTGTAAGAACTATGATTTCTGGTTCTTACAGCATTTTTTTATAAAAGCATATTCACATAAAGCTATCATTTCTGATGTGGATGTTTCTGTTCTTACAATCTCATAGCCTACAAAACAAACGAAGCATTCTCTCAGATCAGCTTCAGATATTTCAAGCCATCCCGAATGCCGTAGTGGAACATATCAGACGTAACATAATCTGCCAGTTCTTTGATCTTCGGAGAAGCATTTCCCATAGCAACCTTTGTTGCAGCGTATTCAAACATGGCAAGATCATTGTTGCTGTCTCCAAAAACAACGGTATTCTCCCACGGAATATCAAACAGGCGGATCACAGCTGCGATCCCAACAGCCTTGTTAAAGTCCTTTGGCACCAGTTCAATGGTATTTCCCACAAACGAACTGCTGCCTTCATGGCGGATGATATCATAGTATTCTGATAAAATGGATAACGCTGCCTCCGCATCACATCCCTCCGTCATTTTTGCACTGATCTTATTGATCCGCATACAATCCTCATTTCCACGGATAGGCCTCCATTTATCGCCCAGGGATTCTGTGATCAGACTGGCATACCAGTTCACTTCATCGGTATACTCCTCTTTGTCATAATACATAAAATCCGCGCCTTCCATTACCGGGATCAGTCCGTATTTTCTGAGAACCTCCACAGAAAGCTTTGCAACCTCCGGCGTCATCTCTTTATTAAAAAGCCTCTTCCCGTCCTTCTCAATGGTGGATCCGCAGGCACTGATCATTCCCGTAAAAGGGATCTGCTCCAGATACCAGGATACAAACGCACGACTTCTTCCTGTGCAGAGCCACGCTTCATGTCCGTTATCTACCAGCGCACGGATGGCTTCTATGGCACTGTCCGGCACTCCTTTTTTCATATCACAGACTGTTCCGTCCGCATCAAAAAATACTGCTTTTCTGCTCATTTTCCTGTCCTCCGATATCACCTGTAAAATACCTTTGCCGCACGGATCAGACTTTCCGTATCTTTCACTCCGGCTGTTTCATAAGCGGAATGCATCGCCAGCTGCGGCAAACCGATATCGACCGTATTTATGGCTGCCTGGGTATTGGAAATATTTCCCAGAGTGGAACCACCGGCAATATCAGAACGGTTCACAAATGTCTGATATGGCACATCTGCTTCTCTGCAGAGTTCCTTAAAGATTGCTGTGGAAATCCCATCGGTACAATATTTCTGATTGGCATTATATTTGATCACAATTCCACCATTCATCACCGGACGGTTTACAGGATCTGCCTTGTCTGTATAATTCGGATGTAATGCATGTGCATTGTCCGCAGAGATCATAAAGCTCTCTGCAAGGGCCATCAGATAACTTTCCTGATCTCCGCCAAGGGCCAGATTGATACGAAACAGTACATCTTTAAGAAATGTGGATGCAGCTCCCTGCCTGGTAGTGCTTCCCACTTCTTCATTATCCAGTACACAGTGGACTGCAATGCCCTTCTTCTTATCTGCCTGAAGAAAGCCTTCCATTGAAGCGAAAGCACACTGCAGATCATCTAATCTTGGACTGGAAACAAATTCATTCCTGGATCCCCAGATCGTTCCGGGCATCCGGTTATAGAGAAACAGATCATGGCCCAGGATATCCTCCGGACGGATCTCTGCCTCTTCTGCCAGCATCCGCATGAAGTTTCCTTTTTCGCCACTGCCACTGTACAATGGAAGCATATCCTTCTGGACATTATAATGATAGCCTCCATTAATATCCCGGTTCATATGGATCGCAAGGCTCGGGATCATGACCAGATCTCTATCAATATCTACAAGCTTTTCCAGAATTTTTCCGTTTTTGTGGACGATCATGCGGCCTGCCACAGAAAGGGGACGGTCAAACCAGGTAGAAAGGATCATTCCTCCGTACCGCTCCACATTCAGCTTCACATAAGCTCCGTTTACAGACATCTCCGGATTTTCTTTTATTTTAAAAGACGGGGAGTCACTGTGACTTGCAATGATATGATATCTCCTGCAGTCATTGACAGGAATGGAAAATCCGATGATCGCAGAATGATTTCTCATGACAAAATATTTTCCGCCCTTTTCCAGCTCCCAGCGCTCCTCTTCCTTCAATTCTGTAAAGCCTTCCTCCAAAAAACGTCTTCTTGTTTCCTCTGCCGCCTGAAAGGCTGTAGGACTTTTACTGATAAATTCCAGCAGTTTTTCTGTTGTTTCTTCGTACATAATCTTCTCCTCTGTCGGCCCGGTAATATCCAGGCTGTTATGCTATTACCCATTATACGGCAAAACTTTTTTCAGGGCAATATCTCAGATTTCTGCACTCTTTCGTACCCACATATGCTGCACAAGCTTATCCCCAAGCTTATTTGCGAGCATAGTATAAATTGAACTAAATACATTGGCTCCAATACGGAGCAGCACTGCTGCCGGCATTCCAAACAGTCCTGATGCAATGGACAGTGCTCCAAATGTATTAAATGCAGTCTGCCACGCATAACCTGCGGAATATCCCACACCGATTCCTCCGATCATTCCAATATAGGGATACATAGATTCCGGAAGTATCAGATAAAGCACTGCAAACAAAATACATCCAACGATATTGAACATCCCCCTTTTTCCGGCTCTTCCCTTGCAGTCCTCGGTAAACGGCAAGCACACGGACATACAAGCAATTCCGGCCCACATTGCTCTTGGGAGTCCTAGAAGAGACATGATCAGCATAGCGCTGGAAACGATCAGCGTCAGTCTTAAATACCACCTGCCTCTTGCGGAATGCAGGTCAAATTCCCGGAACAGGTCCAGAAACGTCCTGCGATACGGGCGGTTTTTCTGATTCTTATAAAAAACTACCATGCAGAGAACCATTCCGGCCAAAAGCCCCTCTACACGAAGCAGATACGCCTTTCCGGTTACGTCATATCCCATCAGAAGCAGATATCCGAGAACAAATGTGGAATGGTTATACATAATTACATTATGGCATCCCAGGATCATCAGTAACAGGATGCTTATCGCATTAACAAAAAATGCCGGTACCGGTGAAACCATATTGGATAATCTCGGTCCTGCGATCAGAATACAGAAAATCCCGGCAATGGACAACAATCCGTGAGACGTCCGGATTCCGAAATCCGCCTGTCTTAAAACCAGCACTGCCAGTAGTACGGTTACTCCTACAACACTGTTGTCATTGCCGGTTATCTTACTGTACAATGTCACAACCGCCACACAAAATGCCATGACAAGATACACTTTAAAATTATAGATCAGAATATGCCTTCTTTTCTCCTTTTTGTCTGTGGTATTTCTGATCAGCTGTTTTGATCCGGTTGAGCTTAACTGCAGTTCCTGATAAAATGTCATTTTCATCACTCCTTTTGTAAAGCAGACATTCTCATTTCGCTTTTTTCACATGCTCATAAACGCAATCTCTTTACAATTTACGTTCAAAGATACAAACAGCCATTATACTTGGTTTATTCTAAAACGTCAAATATTTTTTCTGAAATCATGTTCACGCATTACACCTCAGCCCCGATCAGATCACTCCGAAAATGGCCAGGAACATTTTTATTATTTTTATATTTACTGCAGCTCCGCTATCCTGGTCACTGCTACATAAATGTCCTGTATCTTATACCAGGTTGGATAATCCACCACTCCGGATGCAGGAAGCCCGAATATATTCTGGAATTTTTTTACAGATGCAGCGGTAGCCGGACCATAAATACCATCCACAGTCACTGACGGGATGGCAGGATAGGCTTTTGCTATGGCATTAAGCTGTTCCTGGATCTGCTGTACCTTTTCTCCGGTAACACCGATAGTCAGGTCATATCCCGGCCAGGATGCGGGAATCCCGGAAACTGCTTCCGCCACATTGATATACATATCGTTTCCATAGAAGCTCCGCAGGATCTCAATGGCGGAATATCCCTGATCTCCCAGAGCTTTGCTTCCCCACTGGGTCATCCATCCCCGATTCCTGCACTGCACCTGGCGTCCGTCACAGTACTGGGTCAGGATCGGCTGACGTACATCCGGTCTGGAAAGGTAGTTTTCAAAAAGTTCATCCACGATCCGGTCGATACTCTCAAAAATATTCCTGCCATGGATCCATTTGTGGTCGTATGCTGTGGAGGATGTAATGGTGAAATCATAACCCTTATTTCGGTACCACTCTGTATAAACTCTGTTCAGAGTAAACGACATGATTGCCAGAACATTGGCACGTATCGTGTCCTCCGGCCAAGTTGCGTAGATCTCACTGCTGGCCACGTTTTTGATATAATCCTTATATCTTACATAATAATCCTGTGCAGAGGTATCCCCTATTGGCCCGTCGTGGACTACGATATACTCCGGGATCACCACTTTGTTTAATACGATCTCTCCGGTTTCATTTATCGGCTTGATCTCTGCTTCCGGATTTTTGGGAGGATATTCCCCAAAAAGCGTATGGGGTCCGATGACGATCCGCTGATAGTCCTCTCCACTACCCTGCTGTCTGCTAAGGGATGCTCCCTGCCTGGCAATGGAATGGGGAAGAACTTCTGTCCCGGCAACTTCTTTTGGTGTAAAACCCTCTGCACTGATCCGAACTGTATATTCTGCATAAGGCTGCTGCTCCACCGGTTTCATGCTGTATTCCAGTGGAGGAGCTGCCAGCTCCAGCATGGGCGTTTTTCCGGAGGAATCCGTACGGATTTCTTCGATCACATTATCCGGGACTCCTGTGTACGAGATCCGCACTGTAGCATTTTCCACAGGACGGTTACTGGCACTGTCCAGCACCGTCACCTGCAGCTGTCCCTGATCCGGCATATCCTGCTGCATGGAAATATAAGAATGATTTTTCATAAACAGAGGCTCCTTTTTGTGCCTGAAAGCACACTGGTTCTCTGCTAGTATATGTTTGCATAAAAAAAATGTCTCTTACCTGATATACAAATAAGAGACACCTTTTTCAGTTACAGATTATAAATTTTTTCCACCTCTTCAAAGTTCTCTGACTTCTAGCGTTCCCGCAATTTCCAAGAGCTGTTCTTCATTGACAAAATTGCTGATACAGCCCATTCCCTGAACACACGCACTTCCTGTTACATTTCCAAACTTAATGCACTGTTCAATTGGATAATGATGATAAAGTCCATAAATAAAGCCACTCATAAATGCATCTCCTGCTCCTGTTGCATCAATAGCTTTTACATTTTGTACAGAAGATATGATTTTTATTCCATCCTTATTTTTAAGCAGGCACCCTTCCTTGTCCATTTTGATCGTCACGTCAGAAAAAAATTCCGACAGAATGTCAGCAGCCTCTTCCACACTGGACGTTCCTGTAATCTTCATGGCCTCTTTCTGGTTGGGAATATAATAATCTGCAATTTCCAGATAATCCTTGTATTTTTCCAATGTCAGATCATCTTCCCATCCCGTATCAAAAATCTGGATACAACCATCTTTTTTCAGTCTTTTATACACATCTAAAAATCCAACATGCATATCTACCACATATGCACCTTTCAGATTTTCATAAACTTCATCCATAACAGCATCATTAAGATCCATTCCGTCTGTATATGAAATAAAACTTCTGTCACCACAATATAGCAAGGTGGAAGACAGCACCACCGGCATCTTGTTTCCTTTATAAAGATTCACAGTTTTTACCGGATAGCTATTCAGTGTTTTTTTCACAAATTCCGAAAAAAGATCATGCCCTGCAAAAGTAATAATTCTGGACTCAACTCCAAGCCTTGAAAGATTGATCATGGTAGCCGGAATCCCACCACCAAACTGCATGGAAAATCCTCTGGCGAAAATCTCCTCTCCCTTATCAGGCAGTCTATCAAGACCAGAATAGATCAGATCAATATTGGAATAGCCTACGCCACCTACAAAACTCATATCAGTTCCATTCCTCCATATAGTCTTTATTTGTGGCTAAATATGTTTCCACCAGTTTCTTGGCCAGTGAGTAGGAATTGACAAGAGGATGCACCATAAGGCAGTCAATTGCTTTACTAATGCTTCTTGTACGGATTGCTTCAGAAGCCAGCCTTTCGTAAATCTTCACCCTGCGAATAAGTTCCATCTGCAATTCCCCGGGATTTGGGACTTTATGCGGAATCATCTCACCATCTTTAAGATCACATGTAACTTCCACAATGTCTGTATTAAGGAGTCCCGGAATTGCTCCGTTATTCGGTACACAAAGGATCATCTCACTGTCTTTTCCACTTAATTTGGAACGGATATATTTCAGGGCAACACCTGCATAGCCTCCATCATCCTTTGCATAAACATCAAAATGATAGGGTTCTTTTGCTCTGGATACGCCGGTCTCATTTGCCATATAAGCATCTTCACGTTTGCCATACCACTTATCATAAACCTTCAGGCAGTTTTCAAAATCATTTTCGACATCCATGTGTGACAGTTCCTCCGTCATATGGATATTCACATCACGGATCACTTCTCCCCTGGTGATACCCGCATCCAAAATATGCTGAACTGCTTCTTCTCTGTAATAAAAATAATACAAATATTCATTAAGAATACATCCCATATGCTCTACCAGATCTTTTTTAAAGAAACGCATATCTGTATCCGTATACAATCTTTCATCTTTTAAAAGCTCCGGCAAAATCTCTTTTCCATCCAGCTTAATACTGTCAAAAAAAGAAAGATGATTCAATCCATAGCAGTCTCCCGTCACAGAATTTTGCGGAACCTTATACATTTTTGCAAAGGAATGGAGAAGACTACTTGGAGCATCGCAGATACCATAGGTAAAATCATATCCCATATCACGCAGAGTCTGAGATACTACTCCCGCTGGGTTGGTAAAGTTAAAGATCTTTACATCCGGAGAAGCGTATTTTTTTGCAAGCTCACAATATTTTACCAGAGCCGGCACAGAACGCATAGCAAAAGAAAACCCTGCCGCACCGGTAGTTTCCTGCCCCAGAACCCCCAGATTCAGAGCTACTCGTTCATCCTGGATACGCATATCATCCTCTCCAACACGAATCGTTGTTATGATATAATCTGCATCTTTAATGGCTTCTACAGGGTCGCCGGTAAGTTCCAGCTGCAAGTCTGGCTGCAGACGTTTTGCAACCTGCTGTGCCATTTTACCATAGATATTAAGCTTCTTTGGATCATTATCCATAAAAATCACTTGGTTGATCCCCAATTCCAAACTGCTCTGAGCAAGGCTTTTTGCCAAAAACATGGAACGTACTCCACCACCGCCGATTACTGCTATTTTCATCTGTAATTCCTCCTCTTTCTGTCTTTTTAGTAGTCTGCCTCATTCATCTTAAACAACCGATTAATGGCACTTACTACAATTACCCCTGCAATAATAAGAATTACTCCCATCATGTTGGCATAACCATAATTATTATCTGTCATAGATGTTTTGTACAGGTATAGTGGAAGATTCAGTGTTGTATCTCCCGGCCCTCCGTTGGTTGTCAGATAAATGAGTTCAAATTCTCTCAGCATACTGGTTGCCGCCAGAATCTCACAGGTTCCAATAATAGTACGGATCAGTGGGAGACGAATCTTCATATTGATCTGCATGTCTGTAGCACCATCGATCTTGGCCGCTTCCACAACATCCTCGGGAATGGACAGAACACCTGCAAGCACAAGAATGATGATCATTCCTGTATACAGAAGCCAGCTCCATGTAACTGTGATAAAGGCACTGTTCTGATCAAAGAACCAGTTTTTCATAAATGGTTTCCCGGTTACTGTTTTTACAAAAGAATTGATAATACCATACTGCGCATTAAATACATTCAGGAAAATAACAGCCAGTGCCGCTGCAGATACCACATTCGGGATCATATAGATAGTTCTGAGGACTTTCCAACCTTTTTTTCTTTTTGAAAGCATAAACGCGATCACAGTTCCTAGCATCACATGCACAACAGACTGAAGCACAACCCAGATTCCCGTATTCTTCAGTGCTGTAAGCATTCGTGCGTCGTTCCGGAAAGCATTGATATAATTATCCAGTCCAATAAATTTAAATACACCGCCTGCTTTCCATTCAAAAAATGAACTTCCAAACACCATACACATCGGAGCCAGGTAAATCAATGCAAAAAGGAGCAGACACGGCAAAAGAAAGCTTGCCAGTTTCCATTTTTTAACTTTCATTTCTCATCTCTCCTGTTTCAGTCTGTTCTTAGCCTCCGGCGACTTCAGAAGAAGGTATGTCCTGCCGAAGCCGCGGAAATCATATAATTATCAGTTTTTCTGTGCAGCGTCTGTAAGAGCCTGTGCGAACTCTTCCGGAGTAATTTCACCCTGCGCAAGAAGCGGATACTGAATACTGATCTCATCCACTACATTTGCATACCAAAGGCTCTGGAAATCATTAATACTGTGCGCTGCTTTATCGCCGTTTGCGATGACTTCATTTACAAGTGGCTTTACATTATCAGATGTAAGACCCTCCATAGCCGGAATATCGCCTGTAATTTCAAGCATTTTAAGCTGGCTCTCCTCATTTGTGAGGAATTTTACAAATGTAAGAGTTGCATCCAGTGTTTTCTCATCCTTGGAAGCAACATTAAAGCCAATTTTTCCACTGTTATACATAACATCACCAGGATACATTGCAGTACCGACTTTATCTGCAAATCCATCTTCAACCATAGAAGTATCATAGAAATCGCTAATCATCCAAGGACCATTTGCAATGATAGCTGTCTGTCCCATAAAGAAGTTGCTTGCAGCATTCTCATATTTTCCACCAACTGCATCCGGAGTTGTATATTTCTGAAACATGGTCTGAATCCTGGTTGCTGCATCGATAAATTCTTTTGTATTATAATCTGTCGGGAGCATGGTATTCATAAACTGTTCTCCCTCATCGCTCTCACCAATCATAGCACCAAGCATCAGTGAAGTTACCCAACCGGAATCTGCAGTATCCATGGAAAGCGGTGTAATGCCTGCATCCAGAAGCTTGTCACACTGCTCAAAGAACTCGTCCCATGTCTTTGCCGGTTTCTCAATTCCTGCCTGAGCAAAGAGATCTTTGTTGTAGAAGTATCCTATTACCTGTCTGGTATAAGGAATTCCATAAATCTTACCATCGCGGGAGTTTACATCCCAGCATGCATCAGTTGCAAGTTTTTTCCAGTCATCATCTACATAATCAGTAAGGTCGACAAGTTGATCCTTCATTGAATCAATCAGATTATATCCACCTGTACTGAATGTATCCGGAAGAGAATTGGAAGAATACAGAACTTTCAGCTTATCCACATAGTTCTGATCACCTGCGATTTCTTCCACATTGACCTTGATACTGTCACCGTACTCCTCATTAAAAGCTTCCAGACGATCCTGGAACCATTCTGTATTAACACTGACACCAACCCAGGATGTAGGAAATGTGATTTCTGTCACATCATCCGCTTTTACTGTTGTGGCCATGCCTCCTGCCATGGATAATGCTGTCACTGCTGACAATACTGTGGCCATCACCTTTTTTGTTTTCATATTAATTGCCTCCTTTTATATAATTTATAAATTTTCATCTTCAACCTTTGACAGATCCTGCTACCATACTGGTAGTAACCTGTTCCTGCAGCAATACATAGATTACGATACTTGGTAGAATTACCATAGTCAATGCCGCAAACATCGCTGTATAGTTAAACGAAAACTGAGATGTAAAATAATTCAGAGCAAGAGGAAGGGTCCTTACTTCTGTGCTTTTGGTAAGAACGAGTCCGAACATGAACTCATTCCATGACGTCAGGAACTGTAAAATTGCCCCTGTTGCAAGTCCTGATTTAGCCAATGGAAATACAATTACAAAGAATGTCCGATAAAACCCGGCTCCGTCAATATAGGCAGCTTCTTCCAGTTCCTTGGGGATACCCTGAAAATAGCTTTTGAATACGAAAAGTGAAGTAGGAAGTCCCAGTGCCGCATACACAAGTACAAGCCCTGACCTTGTATCAAACATTCCGATTCCCATCATGATCTTATAGATTGGCATCAGAAGTGCTGAAGTAGGTACAAGAAGAGACGCAGATAAAAGCAATGTGATAAAGGTACTTCCCTTAAACGTATATCTGGCCAACACATAGGCAGCCATGGAAACAATCAGGATATTTAGCAGGGTACTTGTGAAAGAAATCACAACACTGTTTCCATAAAACTTAAAAATTGGAGCCAAATCCAATGCAGCCTTATACCCATTAAAGCTTAATGATGTAGGCAGTGCAAATGCAGATGATAGGATCTCCTTATTGGATTTAAAGGATGACATCACGATCCATACTAATGGTCCTACTGAAATCAGTGCCATAAATCCCAGGAAAACAAATCTAAATATTTTCCAAAGAATATCTTTAAAGCTCTTCCCCCCCATTTTATATTTCCTCCCTTCTGAGTACAGTTCCTCTTTCCAATAATTTATAGGGTAGTGTATACTCTATATTTTCTTCTCTGTTTCTACTTTTGTTACACAAAATCTCAAGAGTCCATTCCACCATCTTATCCAGTGGCTGATAAATCGTAGTAAGTTTAGGAACCACCCGCTCTGATATACTTAATCCATCAAATCCCAAAACGGATACATCTTCCGGAACCTTCAAACCATGTTCATTTAGCGCTGTAATTGCTCCTACCGCAGTCTCATCGGAAAAAGCAAACACTGCAGTGAACTTCTTTTTCTTTCGCAATGCACTGTTCATAGATCGATAGCCTTTTTCGAAGGTAAGCTGACCGTATTCTGCCATGTCATCACTGAACATAAGTCCATATTCCTCCATTGCCTTCTTACAGCCAACTAACCGCTGGAATCCTGAACTGATGCTTGTAGAAAGATCAGTCAGAATCAGTATCTCCCTGTGTCCCATTTCAAGAAGATATTTCATTCCCTCGTAAGCAGCCATCATATCGTTAATGTGTACCATATCGCATCTGCTGTCAAAAGCTGCGCCTCCCAGCATAACCACTTTGATATTCTTTGCCCGGATATATCGTATCACCTCACGGTCAATCTCCTCCTCCAGATAAATAACTCCCATCACATACAATTCCTTCAGGATACTCTTATAACTATCATCTCCCGGAAATGTAGGAAGAAATATCACTCTACATTTGTATTTTGGCATCTGCCGGATAATCTCCTTTATAGATTCACTGAAATATCCAAATTCCAGATTAGGAATCAGAACTACGATCACACCATCTGACTTACGTGTTGGATGATTTGGCACATAACCAACCGTATTAGCTGCCTCCTCAATTCTTCTGGATAATTCATCACTCACTACATTCTGTCCTGAAAAATATCTTGAAACAGTTGCTGGAGACACATGTGCCATTTGTGCAACCTTTCTGATTGTACCTGCCATTGTCTCATCTCCTTATGTGATTTTTTCTTATTATTTGAGATTTATTCCTTATTTCTTTTAGTATTTTGCACGATTTAATATCGCTATCTACATTTTTGATTGTACAAAGTTACAAATAGAATGTCAATCTTGTTTCATGTGTTTCATCTTGGTTTCATATGTTTCATTAAAAAAAGATGGAACAATCCGGACATCTTCCTGACCATTCCATCTTTTATATATCTTTACTTCATAATCCTCATCAGAATATCTTCAGAATATCATTATACATAACGATAACCATCAACGCCATCAAAAGCATCAGCCCTGCAAAATGGATCATGCCTTCTACCTGACGGTTTACCGGTTTTCTCCGGATCGCTTCTGCCACCAGAAATACCAGCCTTCCTCCATCCAGCGCAGGAAGAGGAAGAAGGTTCATCACTCCCAGGTTTGCAGAAAGAAGAACTGCCATATTCAACAAATTCATCCAGATCATCAGCGTTCCCTCACTCTTGGACTGTTCGTAAGTGTCGCCAATGGCATCCGCAATACCCACAGGACCACTTAAGTCTTTCATTCCAAGGTGACCGGTCACAAGCTCTTTCAGGCTTAAGATCGTAGTACGGATCATGTATTTCACTTCCACAGCACCATATTTCAGAACATTAAAGCCGGAAGTTTTTTCACTGTATGTGTTATATCCGAAACCGGAAACCGGTGTTCTGTATTCCCTTGGTGTTATCTCTGCCTCATATTCCAGTCCGTTACGCTCATAGGTGATTGTCACAGGTTTCTTGGATAACGGATGCTCCTCGATGTATTTTTCATATGCATTTCCATCCGGGACCTCCACACCATTGATCTTCGTGATCACATCGCCGGCTTCCAGACCTGCCTCTTCCAGTGGCATTCCCTTGATCAGTGATTCCACTGTCATGGAATTTACATCGGAACGGTTAAAGCCAAGAAGATACCGCACATTTACATCTGGTTTATAGGAAATCTCCTGTTCCTTTCCATCACGTTTTACTTTCAGCCGGATGGTATCTCCCTCTTTCAGTTCGTTGAGATACGAATATACATAAAGATCTTTCCCCAGATCAATATGATAGCCCTGATATTCCGTGATCACATCACCCTTTTTCAATCCTGCCTTTTCCGCAGCAGAATTTTGGGTTACTTCCAATACGGTTGCCGGATCATAGCCCATACAGCCTACAATGATCACAGACAAAACAAATGCCAGCAGAAAATTAAATATCGGACCTGCAGCAACCACTGCGATCCTGCCCCACACAGGAGCCGAATTAAAGGTTCCCGGACTGTCATCTTCCGCATCCTCTCCGGCCATGGCGCAGGAACCTCCAAGAGGAAACAGTTTCACGGAATAACGTGTGCCGCCCTTTACCGTACTTATGATCCTGGGT
This sequence comes from Blautia sp. RTP21359st1_E11_RTP21359_211015, assembly GCF_040910705.1. Taxonomy (NCBI): domain Bacteria; kingdom Bacillati; phylum Bacillota; class Clostridia; order Lachnospirales; family Lachnospiraceae; genus Blautia; species Blautia sp. RTP21359st1_E11_RTP21359_211015. Next base: position 27,645 of record NZ_JBDGAB010000008.1, on the reverse strand, counting down.
CCCATACCAAGAGAAAATTCCAATACCTCGATATGGTTCTTTTTTGCCAGAAGAAAATGTCCCAGCTCATGGATCAGTATCACAACACTGAAAATAATTACAGCAATCACAAATTTCAATTTACCACCTGCTTTCGATCCACTGATAAGTATCCTGCTCTACAGAAAGGATCTCATCCAGATCCGGATGTGCGATTTTTTTATGTCTTTCCATAGACTGTGCAATAATCTCATAAATATCCAGAAAGCCGATCTTTTCCTCCAGGAATTTCTTTACTGCAAGCTCATTGGCTGCATTAAAGACAGTCGGCATACTTCCGCTCTCCCGGGATGCCTGGATCGCCATAGGAAGTCCCCGGAATGTCTCCATATCCGGAACCTCAAATGTGATCTCATGAAGCTTCGTGAAATCAAGGCGGTCTCCGTCCAGATATCGTCTGTGCGGATAGTACAGAGCGTACTGGATCGGAAGTCTCATATCCGGAGTTCCAAGCTGTGCCATGATCGCACCATCCTTAAACTCCACCATGGAATGGATGATACTCTGCGGCTGCACCACCACCTGAATATGATCCAGATCCATGTCAAACAGCCATTTGGCTTCCATAACTTCCAGCCCTTTGTTTACCAGGGTTGCGGAATCTACGGTGATCTTTCGTCCCATTACCCAGTTTGGATGCTTCAGAGTATCTGCAACAGTGACCCTTCGCAGCTCTTCTGTGGTACGTCCGCGGAAGGGACCACCGGATGCCGTGATCAGAAGCTTGTGGATCTCTTTGTTTTCTTCTCCGTGGATAGCCTGGAAAATAGCGCTGTGTTCACTGTCTACCGGAAGGATAGATACGCCATATTTCTTTGCCATGGGCATGATCAGATGACCGGCTGTGACAAGGGTTTCCTTATTTGCCAGGGCAATGTCCTTTCCGGCACGGATTCCCTCCATGGTAGGACGGATCCCGATCATTCCCACGATCGCAGTGACAAGAATTTCTGATTCCGGCATGGACGCAAGCTCCAGAAGTCCCTCCATTCCGCTGACTACCTTTGTATCCGTGTCCGCAATACGCGTTTTCAGATCCCGGGCTGCTTCTTCATCCCAGACTGCTGCCAGAAGCGGATGAAACTCACGGATCTGCTCTTCCAGCTTCTCCACACTTTTGCCTGCACTGACTGCAACAACCCGAAGGTCTTCGTTTTTTCTTGCCACATCCAGTGTCTGGGTCCCGATGGAGCCGGTAGAACCTAAGATTGCAATATTCTTCATTTTAATGTCTCCTAAATTCCAAGAATCATTTTTGCAAGATAGTAAATAACAGGGGCTGTGATGATCACACTGTCAAAACGGTCCAGGATTCCTCCATGGCCCGGGATCAGCTTTCCATAGTCCTTGATGTTCTGGTTTCTTTTGATCGCAGATGCAGCCAGATCACCCACCATGGAGATCAGAGCTCCAACTGCGCAGATCAAGGCATACTCAGCCATTTTTCCCTGTGTTGCTGCTGCATAAATCACTCCAAGAAGCGCCGCTCCCGCAACGCCTCCTACAGCTCCCTCGATGGATTTCTTCGGGCTTAAAACCGGCGCCATTTTATGCTTTCCGATAAGCATTCCCACACAGTAAGCACAGGTGTCACATCCCCAGGAGCACAGGAATATCAGCCATACCAGGAATTTTCCGTCCGGAAGGCTTCTGGTAAGATAGATAAAGGAAAGCATCACAGCAACATATACAACTCCAAAAAATGCTGCCATCACCTGTTCTGCATGGTATTTCGGATAACCGAATACATAAACAAACAGGATCAGGATCATACTGATGATGATCGCCATTGTTCCGTAATTTCCAAAATCAGCTTTCATGGCAATATAATAAAGCACTGCTCCAAGATATCCTACAAGTTCCAGCACAGTAACATGCTCATCGCTTACCTTCATTACCTTGTAAAGCTCTCTCATTCCGATCAGTGAAACAGCCAGAAGTGTAAAAAATAAGATCCAGCTTCCGGAAATGATAGTTGCCAGGGCAATAATGACAAGGACGATACCACTTATCAGTCTTGTCTTAAACATGATCTACTCCTCCTTGACGCCACCGTAGCGTCTGTCTCTCTGATTGTATTTCTCGATGGCTTTGATCAGCTCTTCTTTATTGAAATCCGGCCATGCAACCGGTGTAAAATAAAACTCGGAATAGGCAAGCTGCCAAAGCAGGAAATTGGAAAGCCGCTGCTCACCGCTTGTGCGGATCAAAAGATCCGGATCCGGTACACCTGCAGTATCCAGATAGCTCTCAATCGTATCTTCTGTAATGCCATCCGGCTCAACTTTTCCGTCTTTTACATCCTGTGCCATCTTCTGCATTCCACGGCGGATCTCATCACGGCTTCCGTAATTTAATGCCAGCTGAAAATAAATACCGTCAAAATCTTTGGAATATTCCTCCAGTTCCCGGACACTCTGCTGGATATCCGGTGCAAAGGCAGTAACATCTCCGATGACTTTCATCTTCATATTATTTTTCTTGGAAATCTTGATACATTTCTTAAGATAACCGCGGAACAGTTTCATCAGTGCTTCCACTTCTTCTCTGGATCGTTTCCAGTTTTCTGTGGAAAAAGCGTAAACCGTAAGATATTTCACCCCAAGGTCTTTGATATCATAACAAATGTTTTCAAGATTGGCGCATCCCTTTACATGTCCGTAGGTTCTCGGCATTCCTCGTTCCTTTGCCCAACGTCCGTTTCCGTCCAGAATGATCGCGATATGATTTGGTACGTTCATAAATCTCCTCCATACAGAAAGAGAGCTTCTTCAAAGAAGCCCTCTCTATCCTCGTATTTCTTACAATTATACAGTCAGAATCTCTTTAGACTTGTTCTCGATCGCCTTGTCAACTTCCTTGATGTACTTATCTGTAAGTTTCTGGATCTGATCCTCAAGCTCTTTGATCTCATCCTCAGAAACATCCTGTTTTGCAAGTTTCTTAAATGCATCGTTGGCATCACGACGGATATTTCTTACTGCAACCTTGGCACCCTCGCCTTTTTTCTTAACGTCCTTCACCAGCTCTTTACGACGCTCCTCGGTAAGCTCCGGGAAAACAAGACGGATCATTTTTCCATCGTTGCTCGGGTTTAATCCCAGATCAGAGCAAAGGATCGCTTTCTCGATCGCTTTGATCATGCTGGATTCCCACGGCTGGATCTGGATCATACGTGCCTCCGGTACAGAAATGTTTGCAACCTGCTGGAGCGGAGTCGGTGCTCCATAATAATCTACGGTAAGTTTGTCAAGAATATGCGGGTTTGCACGGCCGGCTCTGATGGTTGTCAGCTCACTCTCCAAAGCATTCAGTGTTTTTCCCATTTTTGTTTCGTATACCTGAATTCTCTCATCCATTTCACATATCTCCCTGTATGGTTTTTTTTATTATTCCCTTTTGATCACACGGTCACCTTTGTTCCGGAGAACTTGCCATGTACGGTATTGACGATGCTGTCCTTTTCATCAAGACCGAATACCAGCATCGGCATCTTCTGCTCCATACACATGATGGAAGCGGTAAGATCCATAGCTGCCAGCTTCTTTGCAACTACTTCATCGATGGAAATCTCATCATACTTCTTGGCATCCGGATTTACCTTCGGATCACTGTCATAGATTCCATCAACAGCCTTGGCAAGAAGAATGGCATCTGCGCCGATCTCAACAGCACGAAGTACAGTAGCTGTATCTGTAGAGAAATACGGATGGCCGGTACCACCTGCAAAGAATACAACCTTTCCTTCTGCGAAGCTCTCTTCTACAGCATCCTTGGAATAAAGTGTGGTAAATGCACCACATACAAACGGGGTAAACACCTCTGTCTTAAGTCCCACATATCTGCAGATGTCAGACACATAGATACAGTTCATGATAGTAGCAAGCATGCCGATCTGATCCGCCTTGCTTCTGTCCATGGCTCCGCTGGTACGTCCTCTCCAGAAGTTTCCACCTCCGATCACGATACCAACCTGAAGTCCTTCATCCACGATCGTCTTGATCTGTTTGGCAACCTCTGTAACAGTTGCTTCATCAAAGCCTCTCTTCTGCTCTCCTGCAAGAGCCTCTCCGCTTAATTTCAGTAACACTCTTTTCATATGTTTATTCTCCTTTACCATACGCCGGATACAACTTCATTGCCGTCATTGTCAAAAGTTGTGGATACCGTAAACGTATCATAATAATAATAACCTGTCTTACCGGACTCCGGCTCGTCCTCATAATCACTGCCATTTGGGCTGCCGCATGCATTCTCAAGCTCAGACATGGACTGACCGATATATCTTGCTGCTACAGATGCCGGATCATCCTCGCCGGATGGTGCTTCCGTAGGATCCGCATCGGAAGAATCAGAGGAAGCTGGTGCAGATGTTGGATCCGGTGTGGATGTGGAGTCCGAACTGCCGGACGAACTGCTGTCTGTACTGTCTCCATTATCATCAGAACTCTCCGGAGTCGGAGTCACAGCCGTACTGTCTGAAGAATCTGTACTGTCACTGTCACTTTCACTGTCATCCTCAATGCCAAGCCTTGCCTTTACATCCTTCAGGGTAGACACCTCCTTGGTGCTTCCGCTCGCCAGATATGTAGCATATGGGATTCCGTCTTCACCCTCACCATCCATACAAAGACTCAGCTGTGAGATCGTCAGAAGCGGCAGCTGGCGGAAGAAACATTCATTCTGCTCTTCGTCAGAAAATGTGATCCTTACATCAAAGCTTGTTGCTGTATCTCCGTTATCGTCCTTCTGGCTCTTCTCCATATAATAAACAGCCTTGTCGTTGGAAGCCAGTGTGAATTTACCATTTACAAGATCGCTTCCCCAGGTCTCATCACTGTCATCGCCATCATCTCTGGTAGGACGGACATAAATTGCAGAAATCGTGGAATTCATCTTATTGGTAAATACAATACTGGTAGTGGTCTCACTCTTGGTTCCCATTACGTTCTTGATATTTGCTGTTTCATCCGTAGAGGTCTGCATCTCCACCACATCCGTTTTCGCAGCTTCCGTTACCGTCGGGGTTGCCGTTGCCTCCACCTTCTGCTCCGGTGCCACAGAGTTCTTCTTTCCGCAACCGGCTGCAAGCATGCTCGCTGCAAGAATTCCGGCAAGAATCAAATAACGTTTTTTCATTATATCTCCTCCATATAAAATGGTCCTATTCGCTGTCAGGTTTTCCTTTTCTATTATTACAGAGTATCACTTTCTTGTCAACCTGACCGTTCTGAATTTCACAGAATCTTTAGATATTTTAAACTATGTCAAAAATTGGAACAGCTGAGGTCAGAACCCGTTTTCCCTTCGCTGTCTGCGCATATCACGGCGCATTTTCGCAGCTTCATTCCGGGCTTTTTCCGCTTCTGTGGTAATGATCAGTTCCGGCACCTGGATCGGTTTCTGGTCTTCATCTACAGCCACCATCACAAAAAATGCCCGGTTTACAGTATGACGCATGCCATCCGGCTGTTCCACATACGTATCGATCTCGACCTCCATGGAAGTTCTTCCCACATAAGTCACATATCCCTTAAGTACTACGATCTCTCCCTCATAGATCGCATGCTTGAACTGAAGATTGTCCACTGCCGCAGTTACCACCCGATATGTCTCCGCATGACGCATAGCTACCACTCCGGCAACCTCATCCAGCCACTGCATCAGTGCTCCGCCAAAAAGTCTTCCGCCTCCGTTCAGATGCTGCTGCATGATCAGATGAACCTGCTCCGTCATCGATGCTTCTACCGTTTTTTTACGTCTTTCCTGTACCTCTGTCATTTCTCATTCCCCGCATTTTATCATACTTTTACTTTTTCAGTTGAAACCAGCCGATCAATAAAGATTTTTTACTTTAAAGTCTCGCTCCGCTTCTCTTCTCTGATCCTTCTTTGCAATATCCTGGCGCTTGTCATAAAGCTTTTTACCACGTGCCATGCCAATCTCTATTTTTACCAGGCTGTCCTTGAAATAAACCTTCAGTGGTACCAAAGTCAATCCTTTTTCCTTTAATTTAGCTTCGATCTTATTGATCTCGTAGCGATGCAGCAAAAGCTTACGCACACGAAGAGGATCTTTGTTAAAAATGTTTCCTTTCTCATAAGGAGTGATATGCATTCCATATACATAAACTTCTCCGTTTTCCACACGGACAAAGGCCTCCTTGATGCTGCATTTACCGGAACGTAAGGATTTCACCTCGGTTCCTGCAAGTGCGATCCCGGCCTCATAAGTATCCTCGATAAAATAATCATGAAAAGCCTTTTTATTATTTGCGATCAGTTTCATTCCTGTTTTTTTTGCCATTTCGCGCTCCCTCAGTCTTCCTCAGCCAGGACAAAATCCACGGTTTTCAGCATTTTATCCGCATCTGCCACACGGACACGGACCTTCTGCCCAAGACGGAAGATCTTTCCTGTCATGTCTCCCCGCAGTTCATATGCATCCTGGTCAAATACATAATAGTCATCTCGTAATGTATTGATATGGATCAGTCCTTCCACGGTATTCGGAAGCTCCACATAAAGTCCCCATCCTGTAACGCCGGAGATGATCCCCTCATACTCCTCTCCGAGATGATAGGACATATACTCTGCTTTCTTCAGCTTATCGGATTCTCTTTCTGCTTCGTCTGCACGCCGTTCGCACACACTGGACTGGCGTGCTACTTCATCCAGGATCTCCTTGTAATGCTCGGTACGTCCTTCCCTTACCAGTCTGCCTCTCAGACGGTCATGGATGATCCTGTGGATCTGAAGATCCGGATATCTTCGGATCGGAGAAGTAAAGTGGCAGTAATACTTCGCTGCAAGTCCGAAATGTCCGCTGCATTCCGTAGTATATTTTGCCTGTTTCATGGTACGCAAGGTCAGGCGGCTGATCTGTGCCTCATTGGGCATTCCCTCAATACTTTCCAGGATCTCCTGGATCTCACCAGGCGTGATCTCCTGTCCGGATTTCTGTATGTTGACTCCTTCATTATGAAGAAGCATCAGAAGACTTTCAATCTTTTCCGGATCTGGATTTTCATGCGTTCTGTATACAAAGGGATAATCTCCGGTGCAGTATTCCTGTGCCACAGTTTCATTGGCAAGAAGCATAAAATCCTCAATGATCCTGGTTGCCACATTGGCCTCATAGGGCTGCACATCAATAGCTCTTCCTGCCGCATTCAGGATGATCTTACTCTCCGGAAAATCAAAATCAATGGAACCTCTTGTATGACGGCGGCTGCGCAGGATCCCGGAAAGCTCTTTCATCAGGAAAAACATGGGGATCAGAGCTTCATAGCGTTTCTTCGCCACCTCGTCGGTATCCTCCAGAATATTTTTCACATCTGTGTAACACATACGCTCATCTACACGGATCACGGTTTCTGCAATCTTATGGGAAATCACCTTTCCTTTTTCATTAACATCCATCAGACAGCTTAAGGTCAGACGGTCCTGTCCCTGGTTCAGAGAACAGATACCGTTGGAAAGCCGCTCCGGGAGCATGGGAATGACACGGTCTGCAAGATAGACGGAGGTTCCGCGCTTCAGTGCCTCTCTGTCAAGGGCACTGCCGCCCTGAACATAGTTGCTCACGTCTGCGATGTGCACACCCAGATGGTAGATTCCATCCTCCTTTGTCAGGGAAATGGCATCATCCAGATCCTTTGCATCCTCACCGTCAATGGTAACTGTAACAAGATTTCTGAGATCCAGTCTTCCATCCAGATCCGCTTCCTGTACATGATCCGGCACACGGTCAGCCTGACGAAGTACTTTGTCAGGAAATACACTTGGTATGTTAAAGCTCTTCACAATAGCAAGGATATCTGTTCCAGGTGAACGTAAGTTTCCCAGCACCTCCGTGATCTTTCCTTCCGGCTTCCGGTTTCTGGAGCCGTAATCTGTGATCTCTGCAACTACCTTGTCTCCGTCCTTTGCTCCCATGGAGTTTTTTCTGGAAATAAAGATATCTTTGGAAAATTTGGGGTTATCACTGATCACAAAGCCATAATCACGGCTGCTCTGGTATGTTCCCACGATCGAAGGCATTCCCCTTTCCAGAACCTTCAGCACAACGCCTTCCTGACGTTTTCCCTCTTTATGTCCGTTCCGTACAAGGATCTGCACCTTATCCTGATGCATGGCGCTTCCCGTGTCATTTTCCGGAATAAAAATATCCTGTTCCTGACCCTCCACTTCCACAAAGCCAAAGCCCTTGTAATGGCCAATAAAAGTTCCCTCCATGATGGTTCCGTCCTTCTCGGAGAAACGATATTCCTCATGATTCTTCTCTCTGCATTCTCTTCCCTTACGGCCACGCTCCGGCTTTTCTGCCTTCAGAGCTTCTTTATTCTTTCGTCTGTCTCTGCGCTTGCCGGAAACCTTGCTGTATCTTCCTTTATTATCTACTTCAGCCTTGCCCTGGGCGCAAAGCTCGTCCAGCACGTCAAAAAGCTCTTTTTTCTCACTCTTATCCAGCTGAAGAAGAGATGCGATCTCACGCAGGCGCATGGGCTTATACAGCGGATCTCCCAGAAGCTCCATTATAAACTTTTTTCTTTTTTCAAAATTTTTCGATCTTTTCACATTTTCTCCTGTTTCATATTTATATTTCATTTTTACCCTGTTATCATTCCGGAGGAAGGCTCACCCGTGCCCCTGTATCAACGCAAAAACACTCCTGCTGATTAACAAAAGAAGTCCCCATCCGAGTTTCTTCTGCATGCTAACGCAGCAAGAGTGTTACCAACTTCTGTTCTGCCCCTGGCAGATCAGATAATGTTCAGTACGATTGACAGTACAAAGAAAATAACTCCCATGATAATGGTACCTCTTACAAGACCACCTTCCATGGAACGGCCCTTATTCTTACCCCAGTAAGTATCAGCTACTCCGGCGATAGAGCCAAGACCCTGCTGCTTGCCCTCCTGCATCAGTACGACAACAGTCAGAGCGATACAATCTATTGCATAAATTACAGTCAGAATAATCTTCAAAATGTTCACGCGGTTACACCTCCTAATCAACTAGAGGTTATTTTACCATAGCTAAACCGGGATTTCAACCATTTTCCGTTTATTTTATGCAGGGCTTTTTCTGAGATTTTTTTGCAAAAGGATCTTTATATCTTCCAAGAGCTCCGAGCTGTTCGTGGATCCGCAGAAGCTGGTTATACTTGGCGTTCCGGTCCGAACGGCAGGGTGCGCCTGTTTTGATCTGTCCTGCCCCACAGGCAACTGCCAGATCTGCGATAAAGGAATCCTCTGTTTCCCCGGATCTGTGAGAGATCACTGCACGATACCCGGCATGCTGAGCCATCTCCACCGCATCCAGAGTTTCCGTGAGAGTTCCGATCTGGTTTACTTTAATAAGGATAGCATTGGCAACATCAAGTCCGATGCCACAGTGCAGCCGTTTGATATTGGTGACAAACAGATCGTCGCCTACCAGCTGGATCTTTTTTCCCAGGTGTTCCGTCAGATATTTCCAGCCTTCCCAGTCATCCTCCCAGAGACCGTCTTCAATGGAAACAATGGGAAATTTTTCCACCAGTTTTTCATAATACTCTGTCATCTCACCGGCATCCCGGTAGATCTTTTCTCCTTTCATGCGGCTCTCCCCAGGGAAAAAATACACACCCTTTTCCTCATCATAAAGCTCGCTGGAGGCTGCATCAATGGCAATAGTGATCTCCTCTCCTGGCTTATATCCTGCTTTTTCTATGGCATGAACGATCAGGGTAAGCACTTCCTCCGAATCAGAAAGATCCGGAGCAAAGCCGCCTTCATCTCCAACCGCTGTGGAGAGTCCTTTTTCCCGGAGAAGAAGCTTTAAGTGCTGGTAGACTTCCGCACACATGCGGATACCCTTTTCCAGACAGCAAGCTCCTGTTGGCATGATCATAAACTCCTGAAGATCTACCGTATTGTCCGCATGCTTTCCCCCGTTTAAAATATTCATCATCGGCACAGGGAGCTGCAGGGTATGACAGCCGCCCAGATACTGATAAAGAGGAAGCCGAAGGGCCCCGGCTGCTGCACGGGCTGCTGCCAGAGATACTGCCAGCGTGGCATTGGCTCCTGCGCTGCTTTTGTTCTCCGTTCCGTCGGTTTCGATCAGAAGATGATCGATCCATGCCTGGTTCAGGGCATTCTCTCCGATAATGGCATCTGCTAGACGTGTATTGATATTTTCCACTGCTTTTTTCACACTCTGTCCCAGATATTCCTCCCGGTTTCCGTCCCGCAGCTCCACAGCCTCAAATTTACCTGTGGATGCTCCGGACGGCACCATGGCTCTTCCTGTGTATCCATTAATCCCCACAATTCCTTCACCTACCGTCACTTCCGCTTCCACTGTAGGATTCCCCCTGGAATCAAGGACCTGTCTTGCATGAACTTTTCGAACAGGCAGATAACGTAGCATAAGTTTTTCCCTCCTTGAAAATAATAATACTGTTTATGATCTCCTGCACTTTCTGATTTTCTTCTTATGTTTATGAGGGTAGCTTGTCCGAAAAGGGTTGGGTCTATACCTTTTATCTGGTTTCGATATTATCTGATTTTTTTGTTGTTTTATTTTTGTTATTTTTCTTTTTAAATATATTTTTATTATTTTTAAAATTTAGTGTTGACATTTTCCATTTTATCTGTTATAGTTTAACCATCAAATAAAACAAACGGAAAACAAAAAATTAAATCAAAAAGGAGCGTGAACCCACCGAAAACATAACTTACTTCCCATAATCTAAGAAAGAGAGGTATAGTCCACCAGAAGATTTAAAGATTTTCCATCATAATTAAAACAAGGAGGTACGGACCACCGAGAACGTAAATTTTAATTCCGTATAAGTTTTAAATCTAAGAAATGAGAGGTATATTCCATTGGATAATGAAAATTAAAAGAGTCATCGGCAGAAGAAATCAATCGCTGATGACTCTTATTTTTTGCTTATTTTTATCCCTCTCTTACAAACATAGCCTCATGATCTTCTGCTTTCATATCTTCTTCTCTGTGTTCATAAACATATTAATAACTCCACTTTCTCTGAGGTTCCCATGAAACAAAAACACATCTACCGTCTTATTTTTTTCTTTGTCATGGCTTTTGCTCTTGGCAGTCTTGTAGGAAAGATCTATTCTCATTTTACTTCCGACCCACGATCCGATCCGAATTCTGCCAAAAACAGCCAGACCTCTTCTGCTTCTATGACATTCCAAAATGAAAACTGGGGGCTCGGTTTTCAGGAAGAAGGCAAACGGCCCACAGGAAATGCTTCTATGGAAGAATTAAAAAATTACAATGCCTGGTATGCAGCCGATACCGATGAAAAAAAAATCTATCTTACCTTTGACGCAGGCTATGACAATGGAAATATGCCTGCTCTTCTGAACGCCTTACATAAGCATCAGGTACATGCCACATTTTTTGTTGTGGGGACTCTGATCCGTGAAAAACCGGAACTGATCCGTGAGATCGTAGATGCAGGCCATACCATAGGCAACCACACCATGACACACCCGGATATGTCCGGCATCTCCACAAAGGAAGCCTTTCAGAAGCAGCTTGAGGATGTGGAGGTTCTTTATAAGGAAGCCACCGGAAAAGAAATGACAAAATTTTATCGCCCGCCCCAGGGCATTTACAGCGTGGAAAATTTAGAGATGGCAAAAGAGATGGGATACCACACCTTTTTCTGGAGTCTGGCTTATGTGGACTGGTATCAGGATAAGCAGCCTTCGAAAGAAGAAGCTTTTGAAAAGCTTCTGGGACGGATCCATCCGGGTGCCATCGTGCTGTTGCACAGCACCTCTTCCACCAATGCTTCCATTCTGGATGAGCTGCTGACAAAATGGGAAGAGATGGGATATACCTTCGGAACATTAGAAGAACTTGTGGCATCGGGATCCGCCTGAAAAAAATCGCACATGATCCATGCATCCTCAGTGCCATCAACACGGTTCTTCCCGCTTTTTGGATTCTCCAGATAAGCACACAAAAAATCTGCCCCGGGACTATGTTCTCATATGTTCCGGAGCAGATTTTTCTGTGCTATTGATTTCAGAAGGTGTTCTTCTTATTTAATTGTCTTATTTACTGGACAGCCTTGAATGCCTCATCAAGATCCTGGATGATATCATCGATATTCTCAGTTCCGATAGAAAGACGGATCGTGTTTGGCTTGATTCCCTGATCAAGAAGCTCTTCCTCTGTGCACTGGCTATGTGTTGTAGTAGCCGGATGGATAACAAGGGATTTCACATCTGCAACGTTTGCAAGAAGTGAGAACAGCTCAAGGTTATCAATGAAATCCTTTGCCTTCTGTGCATCTCCCTTGATCTCAAATGTAAAGATGGAACCGCCGCCGTTAGGGAAATATTTCTTATAAAGCTCCTGCTGGCTTGGATCTGTGGATACAGACGGATGATGAACCTTCTCTACCTGCGGATGATCATTCAGATACTGTACAACCTTCAGTGCGTTCTCAACATGACGCTCTACACGGAGAGACAGTGTCTCAAGTCCCTGAAGGAAGATAAAGGAGCTCACCGGAGAAATTGTTGCTCCTGTGTCACGAAGAAGGATCGCACGGATCTTTGTAACAAATGCAGCCGGTCCGCATGCTTTTGTGAAGCTTACGCCATGATAGCTTGGGTTTGGCTCTGTAAGAGATGCAAATTTGCCAGATGCCTCCCAGTCAAACTTACCACTCTCTACGATCACACCACCGATAGTAGTTCCGTGGCCACCGATGAATTTTGTTGCGGAATGAACAACGATATCTGCGCCGTACTCAATTGGTCTTACGAGGTATGGTGTTGCAAATGTATTATCTACAACAAGCGGAATTTTATGTTTGTGAGCGATTTTTGCAAGAGCCTCAATATCTACAACATCAGAATTTGGGTTTCCAAGAGTCTCAATATAAACAGCTTTTGTGTTCTCCTGGATCGCATTCTCCACTTCCTCGAGATTGAATACATCAACAAATGTTGTTGTGATTCCGTATGCCGGAAGCGTATGCTCCAGAAGGTTTGTTGTACCGCCGTAAATATTTTTGGCTGCTACAATGTGATCTCCCTGCTGTGCAAGATTCTCGATCGTGTATGTGATAGCTGCTGCACCGGATGCTACTGCAAGTGCTGCAGAACCACCCTCAAGTGCTGCGATCCTCTTCTCGAATACGTCCTCTGTCGGATTTGTAAGACGTCCGTAAATGTTACCGGCATCTGCAAGTCCGAAACGTGCTGCTGCATGATCGCAGTTGCGGAATACATAGGAAGATGTCTGGTAGATTGGTACTGCTCTTGCATCTGTAACCGGATCCGGCTGTTCCTGTCCTACGTGAAGCTGTAATGTCTCAAATTTGAATTTTCTCTGATCCCTTGTAATTTTGCTCATGTGTTTGTCCTCTTTTCTTTTATTCTTATATTCGGTAAAATAGTAATTGCTTATCTTATGATCATCTGCTTATCAGCGACAACAACACATTCGCTTTTCTTCAATAAACACCCTTGTTGACTTCTGTAAAACCTTCATGATTTCCTCCTGATCATCACGTTGCTCACCTTGTTTTGTGTGCTCCGTTTTTTGATGATGCAATCATATCACCCTTTTCCTAGTATGTCAATGGGGTTTATCTATTTAGGTTCTCACCTTTATTTATGACTGGCTATAGATTTTATTTATAACGCCACCGCCTACAACCACATCTCCGTCATACATCACTACAGCCTGGCCTTTTGTGATAGCTCTCTGCGGTTCATCAAATTTCACATGAAGGATGCCATCCGGTGTCTGCCATGCAGTGGCAGGCTGCTCTTTGTGACGGTAACGGATCTTGGCAGTCACTCTTTTCGGCTCAGCTAAGCTGTCCACAGAGATCAGATTTACATTGTCTGCCTCCAGTTCACTGCTGAAAAGATCTGCGTTGTCCCCGAGAACTACCGTATTGGTCTTCGGAGAGATCTCACAGACATAAAGACGGCTGGCCGCCGGAATGCCAAGGCCGCGGCGCTGGCCGATCGTGTAATGGATGATTCCCTTATGGCGTCCGATATAGTTTCCCTCTTTATCTACAAAATCACCCTCCGGTGTTTTTTTGCCTGTGTACTTCTCAATAAATTTCGCATAGTCGCCGTCCGGCACAAAGCAGATATCCTGACTGTCATGCTTTCTGGCATTGATAAAGCCATGTTTTTCGGCAATGACACGAACCTGGTCCTTCCGGAGACCTCCAAGCGGAAGCTTTACATGTGCCAGCTGTTCCTGGGTCAGCATATAGAGAACGTATGACTGATCCTTTGTATCGTCCACTGCTTTTTTCAGAAGGTAGCGGTCCCGTTTCTCATCGTACTCCACTCTTGCATAATGTCCGGTTACAATATAATCGTAGCCGATCTCCTGCATGCGGTGAAACATTTTATCAAATTTCAGATATCGGTTACAGTCGATACATGGATTAGGGGTGCAGCCGTTTTCGTAGGCATCTACAAACCTGTCCATAACCTCTGTATGGAAATCTGCGGTAAAATTAAATACGTAGTAAGGCATATCCATCTGATAAGCCACGCTTCTGGCATCCTCCACATCGTCCAGGGAACAACAGGTCTTTTCCCTGTGGACACCGATATCCTCGTTGTTATAAAGTTTCATGGTTGCACCGATGCACTCGTCACCGGATTCCTTTGTCAAAAGAGCTGCTACGGAGCTGTCCACACCGCCGCTCATTGCTATGATCGCTTTTTTCATTTATATCTTAACCTTTCCTGATGATTGATGATTTCTCAGCTTTGCAGCCTGTATTCTCTTACAGTTACTGCAATTTCGCATTTATTATAATATGGCAGTTATTCTTTGTCCACGATTTTTCACCCGGAACCTTTGCTTTGCTTCTTTCCTGCAGGCTCTCTTTGGTATATAATAGAAAATATTTTTCAGAAAAGGATGTGACTATATGAAGCTTTCCCTGTTTTCCACGCTGCGAGGATATCGGAAGGAATACCTTCCCAAAGATATTTTCTCCGGCATCATCATAGCAGCTGTTTCCATCCCTATCTCCATGGGATATGCCCAGATTTCCGGGATTCCGGCGGTATACGGACTGTACGGTTCTGTTCTGCCGATCCTTTTGTTTGCTCTATTTTCCACTTCAAGACAGTTTATCTTCGGAGTTGATGCGGCACCTGCTGCCATTGTAGGTGGTGCACTGTCTACTCTTGGCATTGCTGCAGAGTCAGAAGCTGCCATGGATTATGTTCCTGCCATCGCACTTTTTGCAGGTCTGTGGCTGTTTATCTTCTTTCTGCTTCACGCAGATAAGATCGTGGACTTTATCTCCACACCTGTTATGGGCGGTTTTATCAGCGGTATCGCAGTTACCATCATCCTGATGCAGATCCCGAAACTTATGGGAAGTCCTGCAGGATCCGGAGAGCTCCTGGAACTGGCAGAGCATATCTTTGCTGCTGCCAAAAATATCAGCTGGCTTTCCCTCTTCATGGGGCTTGGTGCTCTGGTGCTGATCCGCACATTTAAAAAGCTGGCACCGAGATTCCCCATGGCTATCGTTATTATGGCTCTAGGTGTTCTTTCCACCATTGTTTTTCATGTAGACGAAAAAGGCGTAGTCCTCCTGCAGTCTGTAGAACGTGGGCTTCCCTCCCTGGTGATCCCGGATTTCGGAAATGTTGATCTGACCCAGGCGGCAGGCCGTGGTCTTATGGTTGCTGTTGTCATTATGGCAGAAACTCTTCTTGCAGAGAATACCTTTGCGTTCCGCAATGATTATAAGCTGAACGACCGTCAGGAAATCCTGGCCTGTGCCGCCGGAAATATTGCTGCCGCCGCAGTAGGCTGCTGCCCGGTAAACGGCAGTATCTCCCGCACCTCCCTCAATGAACAGTACGGTGGAAAATCTCAGGCGGTTTCCATCACTGCCGGGATCACCATGGCTCTGATCCTTCTTTTCGGCACCGGTTTTATCGGATATCTTCCGGTTCCTGTACTGACAGCCATTGTGATCTCTGCTCTGATGGATGTGGTGGAAACCCATCTGGCTGTACGTCTTTTCAAAGTAAGCCGTACAGAATTCTACATCTTCATGGCTGCCGGTTTCAGTGTGCTCTGTCTTGGAACCATTTATGGGGTTATCATTGGTATCCTGCTCTCTTTCGTAGCTGTGATCCTGAAGGCCACCAACCCGCCGCGCTCCTTCCGTGGTATGATCCCTGGAAGAGATGCTTATTTTGATCTGTCCAAAAACCGTTTCGCCTACCCTATTAAGGGCGTTGTGATCTACCGTTTCAGTGAAAACCTGTTTTTTGCAAATATAAAGATTTTTCAGGAAGATATTGAGAACAGCATCCGAAAAGACACCAGGGTAGTGATCGTAGATGCCAGTGCTATCAACAGCATTGATGTCACAGCAGCAGACCGTCTGGATGCCATCTCCGCAAGCCTGAAAAAACGTGGGATCCGTTTTTACCTCACAGAGCATTCCACCCAGATCAATGACCAGCTGCGTCAGTTCGGCATCGGTCATATGATCAAGGACGGTATGGTCCGCCGTACCATTCTTGCTGCTCTGCATGACGCAGGGATCGAAGCCCCTTATGAACTGGATGTTCCAAAGGAAGACGAGACAAAGCTTCTGCGCCGCAGTATCGCTTTTCTTCCGGCAGAGGAAGAAAATACCCTGGAAGAGTTCGCCTGGGCTTTTGGTGATGATGCAGTAAAAGAGATCGAAGAATCTGTCCATCACATTATTGAACAGCTGCATCAGATCCCGGATATCCAACGTCTCTCTGAAGAAGGTCTGGAAGAGCTTCTGGATAACTGGCATGGGCTGGGTGTTCTGGATGAGGATGAACTGCTTCGAAGAATTGAATTACATATGGATGAGCTGCCTGAGGAATTAACTTCCGACCGGAAACTGATCCTTCATCTTCTAGAAAAGCGCCGTGGCAAGCTGAAAGAAAAAATCCTTGCCGAGCATCCGGAAGTCCTAGAACGGCTGGAACAGCGCCGGAAAAAGCTGGAAGAACGGCTGGAAAAGCAGAATCCGGAAGCTGTTCAGAAATGGAAGCACTGGAAGGAAGAGCATCTCAAAGACTGATTTCTGCATACATCCCCTTTCCAGGTCCATGATCAGATTGCAGGGTTTCCTGCATATTTCTCACAGATATTGATAAAATCCTGCATCACGGCAGAAGGCCTGCGATCCTTTTTCCAGGCAAGAAGGATCCTGGTCTTCAGCTTCTCTTCTTCAATGATGCGGATTGGAAGATCTGTACAGAGATCTTCCATGGATCTTGGAAAAACGGCGGTTGCAAGACCTTCCTGCACCCAGAGCATGGCGTCTCTGGGATCATCGCAGACACAGAAAATATCCGGCTGGAGATTTTTTTCTCCAAAGGCTTTCATCAGAAATTCTTCGTACCGCCGGTAAATAATGAGAGGGCATCCAGTCAGCTCTTTAAGGCTGATGCCCTCTTTTTTTGTCTCATTTTCCGGGATCTCCGGAGGAAGGACCGCGATCATGGGTTCCTCATCCAGTTCCAGATAATTTAAACCTTCCAGCTTGATAGGTGTACGCACTACCGAAACATCAATGATCCCATCCATCAGATAATTCAGAAGTGTAAAGGTGATCGCATCCCTTACCTCAAAGTTTACATCACAATTTTCCCTGGAAAATCTGGAAATATAAGGCATAATGGTGGTCACTGTGGTTGGCGTGATCCCGATACGTAAAACCTGTTTTTTCCCTGCTTTGGATACTTCCAGTTCTGTGGAACGAACGTAGCTCAAAATGTTCTCTGTCCTGTCATAAAGAAGCTTTCCGGCTTCTGTCAGTGTCACGCCTGCCCTGGTCCGCTCAAAAAGCTTCACCTTCAGCTCTGCTTCCAGCTGCTTGATCTGATAGCTCAGCGGCGGCTGGGACATGTTCAGTCTCCTTGCGGCTTCATTGATGCTTCCTGTTGCTGCGATCTCATGAAAATATTCCAGCTGTCTGATTTCCATATATAAATCCTTCTTTCTTTATCTGGTATATAACACAGGCAAAACCCATCTACTGCTTATTGCTTTTCGCTATCCCACAAAGTACTTTCTTAATTCGGTTAAGAAATACTATATCTGCAATACTTTGTAAATACTATGAATATCTTTCCCACGCAATTATCCGAAAAACCATACTTCTATCATCCCACAGATTTCCGTCCCAGGCAATAGCAAAATTATATTATCATACATTAAAAACAATATTATACGTATTATCTCCATAGGAGTATAATAACAGAGGTTTATTATAGAAAAATAAGGAAACGGAGGAAGAAAAAGAAATGCGAACACTTGCAAAATATCTTCAAAACTACAAAAAAGAAAGCGTTCTGGCTCCTTTTTTCAAGTTTCTGGAAGTTGTATTTGATCTGCTGGTGCCTGTCGTCATCGCCCAGATCATCGATGTGGGAATTGCAAATAATGACCACGGCTATATCGTTCAGAAGTTTTTTATCCTGATACTGATGGCTGCTGCAGGACTTGCAGTCAGCATTACTGCACAGTTTTTTGCTGCAAAAGCCAGCGTAGGCTTTGCCACAGAAGTGCGTCAGGCTGTATTTGACCATATCCAGAAGCTTTCCTATACGGAGCTGGACACCCTTGGCACTGACACGCTGATCACCCGTCTTACAGACGATGTCAATCAGGTACAGAACGGAGTAAACATGGGACTCCGTCTTCTTCTTCGAAGCCCGTTTATTGTTCTAGGCTCTATGGTAATGGCTTTTACCATCAATGTGCGCTGTGCACTGATCTTCGCAGTTGCCATTCCGGTACTGTTCCTGGTTGTCTTTGTGATCATGTTTTTAAGTATCCCGCTTTTCAAAAAAGTACAGGGACGTCTGGATTCCGTCACCCGTCTTACCAGAGAAAACCTGACCGGTGTCCGTGTAATCCGTGCATTTTGCCGTGAAGCTGATGCCGTTGCGGAGTTTGACGAAAGCAATCTTGCACTTACCAGACTGAACGAATTTGTCGGAAAAATCTCTGCACTTTTAAATCCTGCAACTTATGTACTGATCAATATCGCAACAGTAATCCTGATCCAGACTGCAGGTGTACAGGTAAACCTCGGAAACATGCAGCAGGGTGAAATAGTTGCTCTTTACAACTATATGGCACAGATGATCGTAGAACTGATCAAGCTTGCGTCCCTGATCATCACCCTGAACAAATCCATGGCCTGTGCGGATCGCGTTGCCGGAATCCTGAAGGTCGATTCCACCATGACTTACCCGGACAAAGCTTCCTTACCGACTTTGGAAAGCAGTGACTATGCAGTTGCTTTTGACCATGTGAGTTTCTCCTATGCAGGAACCGGCGCACCTAGCCTTTCTGATATCACTTTTTCCGCAAAAAAAGGCTCTACGATCGGAATCATCGGCGGTACCGGAAGCGGTAAATCCACTCTTGTGGATCTGATCGCCCGTTTCTACGACGCAACCTCCGGAGTCATTACCCTCAACGGTCAGAATGTACAGACCTATTCCAGGCAGGAACTCAGGGAAAAAATCGGCGTAGTTCCTCAAAAAGCAGCACTTTTCCAGGGAACCATCCGCGATAACTTAAGCTGGGGACGTGAAGATGCCACGGACGAAGAAATGTGGGAAGCACTTACCACCGCTCAGGCTCGTGAAATCGTAGAGAAAAAGGACGGTCAGCTGGATTTCCGTCTGGAACAGAACGGCCGGAATCTTTCCGGTGGCCAGCGTCAGAGACTTACCATTGCCCGCGCCCTTGTGAAAAAGCCAGAAATCCTGATCTTGGATGACAGTGCCAGTGCTCTTGACTTTGCCACAGATGCGGCACTTCGGAAATCCCTTCACCAGCTTGGTGGAAAAACAACCACCTTCCTGGTATCCCAGAGAGCCGCCAGCATCCGCCAGGCCGATCTGATCCTGGTACTGGATGACGGTCAGCTTTCCGGAAAAGGAACCCATCAGGAGCTGATCTCTACTTGTAAAACCTACCGTGAGATCTTTTTCTCACAGTTCCCGGAAGAGCGTACCAAATATGAAAAAGCGACTGGAAAGGAGGTCCTGGCATGAGTAAAACAGATACAACCGCCAAAAGCAAAAACAGCATGGCAACCTTTTTCAAGGTACTACGTTTCATTGGAAAATACCGTTTTCTTCTCGTATTAAGTGTGATCCTGGCAGCAGTCACTGTAATTTTGCAGCTGTATGTCCCCGTACTTTTTGGTTATGCCATTGATGAGGTCGTTGCTGCCCACGAAGTTGATTTTACAAGAATGGGATTCTATCTTTCCCGTATTCTTGTCATGATCGTATTTTCCGGCATTGCCACCTGGATCATGAGTGTCATCAACAACCGTATGACCTACCGCACAGTACAGGATATCCGTGCAAGATCCATCCGCCATATCCAGAAGCTTCCTCTGTCCTACCTGGACGGACACAGCACCGGTGATATCATCAGCCGTGTCATCGCAGATACGGATATTCTTTCCGATGGTATGCTCCTTGGATTTACACAGCTGTTTTCCGGTGTCATCACCATCATCGGAACCCTGCTCTTCATGTTCTCCAAAAATGTGTGGATTACTCTGATGATCATTGTCCTGACACCTGTAAGCTTTTTTGTGGCGAAATTCATCTCCTCCCATTCCTTCCAGATGTTCCGTGCGCAGAGTGATGCCCGTGGACGTCAGACTGCACTGATCGAGGAAATGATCGGAAATCAAAAAGTAGTTCAGGCCTTTGGTTACGAAAATCGTTCTTCCGAACGTTTTGCTGCGATCAATGAAGAACTCCGTGATGCCAGCCAGAAGGCTGTTTTTTACAGCAGCCTCACCAACCCGTCCACACGATGTGTCAACAACATCATTTACGCAGGTGTAGCTCTTGCAGGTGCCTTTCTGATCCCGGGCGGTCATCTGACTGTCGGTGGACTTTCCGTACTGCTGGCTTATGCAAACCAGTATATGAAGCCCTTCAACGATATCAGCTCCGTGATCACAGAGCTTCAGAACGCTCTGGCCTGCGCTACCAGGATCTTTGATCTTCTGGAGGAAGAGCCGGAAAGCCCGGATCCATCCGGAACTCTTGTCGATGTAAAAGGTGCAGTGGATATCCGGAATGTTTCCTTCCGCTACGAAGCGGACAAACCTCTCATTAAAAACTTTAATCTTCATACAGAACCAGGCAGACGTATTGCCATCGTAGGCCCTACCGGTTGTGGCAAGACAACTTTTATCAACTTGCTGATGCGGTTCTATGACGTCACCGGTGGAAGTATTTCCGTGGACGGAACCCCCATCACCGATGTTTCCAGACATGCCCTCCGCGGAAGCTATGGCATGGTTCTCCAGGATACCTGGATCAAGCATGGAACTGTCCGTGACAACATCTGTATCGGAAAGCCGGATTCTTCTGATGAGGACGTGATCCAGGCAGCTAAAATGTCCCACAGCTGGGAATTTATCCGCCGTCTTCCAAATGGCCTGGATACCATTCTTTATGAAGACAGCTTAAGTCAAGGACAAAAGCAGCTTCTCTGCATCACCCGTGTCATGCTGTGTCTGCCACCGATGCTGATCCTTGACGAGGCAACCTCCAGTATTGATACCCGAACAGAAATGCTGATCCAGGAGGCCTTTGACCGGATGATGCAGGGACGAACAAGCTTTATCGTTGCACACCGTCTTTCTACCATCCGCAATGCAGATGAGATTCTTGTCATGAAAGACGGAAGCATCATCGAACAGGGAAGCCATGAAGAGCTTATGGCAAAAGGCGGATTCTATCAGAATCTTTATAACAGCCAGTTTGTGAAGGTTTCTGAGTAATATAAGCTGATTTTAACCGAATCAGGCAACTGGCTAAATGCGGATCGCAAATATCCGCCTGACTTAAAATTCTCCGGAACACAGATTTTCTGTACCGGAGAATTTTTTTATACTGTATCAATGATATAAAAAAAATAAACATCTCCATATGATATCTATTTTGATATCCAGGATGATGTCTATTTTTATAAAACTATATTCAGCTCTTTTTATATTTTGTCCGAAGAAGCCATTTCTGATCGATCACTTTCAGCTCTTCTCCAAAACGGATGTGAAGCCTTACAGAACCCGGAAGCTGCTCTACATGCTCAATATTTCCGGTTCCGAATTTCGGATGACTGACATCCTCTCCGATCTCATAGCGTACAATACTGTTCTGAGTATTCCTGTGCTGCTGCTCTCTTCTGTAAGTATCCCGCACCGTTACAGTACGGTCATGGATCGGGCTTCGAAGTTTTTTCTCATAGTTGTGTTTCATCAGAGCTTCCCCTGCCTTATAATATGGCGTTGGTGCCGCACCAGTCAGGGAACAGCAGTATTTCCAGGCGCTTCCGTGGGTTCCGTGCTGCCACTGATACTCTGAGGGAATGTGAAAATTATATTGCATATAGTGGGCATATTCATGTTTGTAAAGATCCAGTCGGTCTTCTTTTTTCAGAGGATTTTTTACCGCATAGCCGATAAACAGCAGAGAAAAATGGAAATGCTCTTTTTCGTGGCAGCTGCCTCTTGTATAAGATCCCAGCAGATCCGGCTCCATGCCAAAAGTTATAGGGATCTTTGCTCCGTTAAGATGAAATTTTTTATCGAATTCTGCATAGAGACTTCGGATCTGAGCTGTAAGTATTGGAATTTCTTTCTGCAGGGCCTGTGAAAGTGTCTGATCGATCATTGTATCTGCAACTCCTTATCGTCACCTTTTGCAAATTTATAAAATGAACAATCGCTACTATATCATTTTTCGGAAAAAATGTAAACACCTGAAAAAAATTACTGTTCCAGTTCTTTCCTCACATCCGGGAACATTTCCACACAACGTTTCAGGATTCCCTGCATGTACGCAATGGCAATTCCGTAATTGGTGATAGGAATCTCCTGATCCAATGCACATTTCTGACGGTAACGCATTTCTCTCTCATTAAGCATACATCCGCCACAATGCACGATCAGACTGTACTTCGTCACATCCTCCGGGAAATCTCTTCCGGAAGAATACTCAAATTCCAGCTCTTTCCCCGTATAATTACGGATCCAGCGTGGAAGCTTGACTGTTCCGATATCATCACACTGCCTGTGGTGGGTACATCCCTCTGAGATCAGGATCTTGTCACCGTCTTTCAGCCGGTCCAGTGCTGCTGCCCCAGCTGCCGCTGTCTTTAGATTTCCTTTAAATCTGGCAAACAGAATAGAGAATGAAGTAAGCCAGATGTCTTCTGGAGTTTCTTCACTGACTCTGGCAAAGACCTGGCTGTCTGTGATCACAAGCTTTGGTTTTTTCCCCAGGGTTTCCAGTGTATTGGAAAGCTCATCCTCTTTGATCACGATGGCTACTGCTCCGGCTTCCAGCACATCACGGATCGTCTGCTGCTGCGGAAGGATCAGACGCCCTTTTGGTGCAGCTTTATCTATGGGAACTACAAGAATCGCAAAATCTGATGGTTCAAGGAGATCCCCTACCAGACGCAATTTCAGTTCATCCGTTACTGCCAGCGAAGCGATCTTTTCTTTCAATTCGTAGATATTCTGACCGGTGGCGGCGCTGGCATAAATAGATTGCTCTGTGTTCTGGTTTTCATGATCCTGTTTCTGGCTGACACTGCTCTCTTTGACCGCACCCGCATGGGTATTCTGGTTTAAGTTATTATCTGAAGAAAGCCGGTTCCCATCTTTTGTTTTCAGCAGATCTGCCTTGTTATAAACAACCAGATATGGAATCTCCTTTTCTTTAAAAATATGGATCAATTCTTCATCCACACTGGTTTTTCCCACAGTGGCATCTACTACAAGAACTGCTACATCCACTCTGTTCAGCACCTGTTTCGCCTTGCGGACGCGAAGTTCTCCAAGATGTCCTTCATCATCAATACCTGGTGTATCTATGATTACCACCGGGCCCATAGGAAGTAGTTCCATGGCCTTACTTACCGGATCTGTAGTAGTTCCCTTTACATCGGATACCACAGCCAGCTCCTGGCCTGTCACCTTATTTACGATACTGGATTTTCCTGCATTTCTTCTGCCAAAAAAACCGATATGTACACGGTCTGCTGACGGTGTTTCATTCATTCCCATAATTTATCCTCTTTTCTTTCAGCATCAGACAGGTCCTCATCCATTCCTGTTCCTATCAACCTGCTTCTTTTTGATTTTTCAAAAGCCGGACATTCCTTCCACTCTTATATCATAGTGTAGTATCTCTTTCAGCATTTCTTTTATCCAACTGTGTGGGACGTGTCATATTGAAATCATAAAGTCGATCCAGCTTTTTGATCTGATCCTGGATGATCTCATCATCATTAGGAAGATATAGCTCTCCTGTATGCATTTTTTCTCATTGAGCGCATGTCAGCACCTCCTTTTTTTGCGTTTTTACAAAAATGATATTTTTTATGTTATCATATCCTATATTCACCTACAAGCATGAATTTTCTGAATAATCCGAGGCTTTTTCGTGAATCTGTTATATTTATATATAATCTGCAGATTTATCTTCTGTCAACAGATTTCTGTATTTTTGCTATTCACAAAATCTTCCACCCTGTCGGATCACTTTATTTTTCTGCTCTGTTTCCAATTCTTCATCGGTAAAGATCAACTGGTACTCACTGACATCATTATATTTTATGAGATTTTTTTTGCCAAACTTGGTATGGTCCGCCAGAAGATAGCTTTCCTCTGCATTGGCATACACGCAGCGTTTCACAGCTGCTTCGATCTCTCTAGTGGCCGAT
The DNA here is from genome assembly GCF_040910705.1 of Blautia sp. RTP21359st1_E11_RTP21359_211015. Classification (NCBI taxonomy): domain Bacteria; kingdom Bacillati; phylum Bacillota; class Clostridia; order Lachnospirales; family Lachnospiraceae; genus Blautia; species Blautia sp. RTP21359st1_E11_RTP21359_211015. Next base: position 2,791 of record NZ_JBDGAB010000008.1, on the reverse strand, counting down.
GCTCCAAAAGAGGCATCTACTGCACTGGCTCCAAAAAAAGCTTTGTCATAATGAAATCTGGATATATTTTTATTTTGTTATTTATGTGCTATTTTATATACAGAAACACCTATACTCATCTTTTACAGAAAGGATCTCGAATATGAAACCATTATCTTCATTTAAGCCACAGGCTGTTTTCAGCGATATTGACGGCACTTTACTAACCTCAGAACATGTGGTATCTCCGCTGACTAGTTCCGCCATTCATACTTTGACAGATCAGGGCGTTCTGTTTACTATTTCTTCAGCACGAAGCCCTTCCGGCATCCGTCCTATTATTAAAAAAAATGATTTCCATTGTTGTACCATTGCATTCAGTGGTGCACTAATCCTGGATGAAGATCAAAATATCCTTTACGAAAAAGGAATAAGCATTTCCGACGCTTCCAAAATCATTGATGTGATCGAAAAAAAATGTCCTCACGTGACCTGGAATGTTTTTACCTCAGAAGACTGGATCGTAAAAGACCGGACAGACCCTCATGTGATCCATGAAGAAACGGTTGTGGAAACTACCTCTATAGAGGGATCCCTTCAGTCTCTCTCAGATACGCTTATGGTAGATAAAATCCTGTGTATGTGCGATTCTGAATATATGTCACCGTCAGAAACACTTCTTCGCAAATATTTTCCGGAATTATCTATTGCAAGATCTTCCGATTCTCTTCTGGAGATCATGGCTGGCGGCATAAACAAAGCGGAAGCTGTAAAATATCTTTGTGATCTTCGAAAAATCCCTCTTACCAGTACTATTGCATTCGGAGATAATTATAATGATCTGGAAATGCTGGAGGCAGTAGGATGTGGAGTTTTGATGGGAAATGCACCTTCTGAGCTGCAAAAACATTTCTCTTTTGTAACAAAGAGTAATGATCAGGACGGGATTTTTCAGGCCTTTAAAGAATTGGGAGTTCTGAATTAAAGAATATTTATAACAAATAGAAAGTCTCTTCCAGAAGATAATTTTTTATCTGTACCTGTGAAAGAGACTTTCTGTATTTCAGTAGATATTATTTATTTCAGTGCCGTTCCGGCTTTAAAAGCATCGCCGACTTTTTCGCCAAGACGGATATATGCATTGTTGAACGGATCAAAAGTGATCGGTGCTACTTTTGCAACATCTACGTTTCCATTTTCATCCAGAACGCTCTCATCCACGCTGACATTTACGATCTCACCGATCAGCCGGCAGGTGTCTTTATCATAGCTTTTCAGCTTACATTCTATACAGATTGGAAGCTCTTTGATAATAGGTGCATCTACTTTTTCAGATTTTTCTGCTGTAAATCCGGCTTTTACAAATTTATCCGGCTCTTTGTTTCCGGAAACAATTCCTACATAGTCGCAGGCTGTCATATGCTCCACATCTGCCATACTTACTGTAAAAGCGCCTTTTTTCAGGATGTTTTCAGTTGTTTTATGATTTTCACTGACACAGATGGAAATTTCCTTATCATCGCTGATTCCTCCCCAGGCTGCATTCATAACATCCGGTTTTCCATCCTCACCATATGTAGCGATCATTAATACCGGCTGTGGATAAGTGTAAGGCTTTGCTCCGAAATCTTTTCTCATGATCTTTCACTCCTTTATTGTATTGCCGTTACTTTTTATAAATTGACGTACAAGCTGCAGACCTCCCAGCGGAACACAGAATTTATCTCTGTGCTGACTACATTGCTGATACGTTTCTTCCAGATCAAACCACTGTACCTCTTCTACTTCTTCCTTTTGAAGTGTAAGATGATCGATCTCTACCGGGTGATCGTAAATATAAACAAAAGCGATTTCTTCATCCCGGAATATTTTTCCATGAAATTCTCTGGCAAAAGATATGGGGAATTTTCCTGCAAACTGCAGATCAGCTGATTCTGCATGGATTCCCAGTTCTTCTTCCAGTTCCCGTAATGCCGATTCCATTGGTTCATCTCCCGCCTGTATGTGACCTGCAGATGAAGTATCAAATTTTCCAGGAAAGGAGTCCTTGTTTCTGGATCTTTTCTGAAGAAGGATCTCTGTTTTTTCATTCCTCCGACGGATGATCCAGATATGAGCAGTACGATGAGGGATTCCTTCTGCGTGAGCAATACTCCGTTCTACGATCTTTCCAGTGGGATTTCCGTTTTCATCTATGATATCAAATAATTCCATTTTTCTGCTTCTTTCTCATAAATTATTCTTTCTTAACCAAACCGATTTCATTCTAGCATGATTTCGAAATAGTTTCCAGTCTGTTATCAGAAAACATTCTATAGGGGATTACTTGATTCGGTCAAATATTACGATATATATAACGGATATTTATACAAACATATAAAAAGTGCCTGTAAACAATTCCTTGTTTACAGGCATAAAAAAACTCCCCCTGTTGGACTCGAACCAACGACACTGCGGTTAACAGCCGCATGCTCTACCGACTGAGCTAAGGAGGATTACTTAAATATTTAATTAAGGTTTGTACCTTAAAAACTACATACATGCTTGTTGATCGTTAATCAAACTCTTTGAATCAATTCTAACCTGCGTACCGATACTCCAGCGGTGGTCATCTCACGACTCCGTCGTTCGATGTCATTTGCTTCGCAAATGTTCAGTCTGTACCATAAATGGTTCTCCACAAGCAAGCTTGTTCCGCCCCATTTCTGTTACATCCTGCCCGCTTCCTCGGCTTGTTGGTCAAGCCCTCACCCGATTAGTAACAGTCAGCTCCATGTGTTACCACACTTCCACCTCTGCCCTATCTACCTCG
>NZ_JBDGAB010000007.1:67894-101717 GCF_040910705.1 Blautia sp. RTP21359st1_E11_RTP21359_211015 | reverse complement strand
AAAGCGGACGGAAAACATTCTGGTGTTTTATCAAAAATTGCCCTATTACGATCCGCAGTTTGAACAGGGCAAGCCCTATAAGAAAATTTCCCGGACAGGGGACAACAGCCCCAACTATGGAAAATTCCTGCGTTCCAGCAGTGGATCAGAGGATGGCCTGCGTTTCCCCGGAAACCTGCTGGCCTTTTCTTCCGTACAGCGTACCATCCACCCAACGCAGAAGCCCGTGGAGTTGTGCGAGTATCTCATCAGAACCTATACCCGGCCCGGGGAGGTGGTGGCAGACATCTGCGCTGGCTCCGGCACGACTGCTGTGGCTGCTGTCAATACGGGCCGCCGCTTTGTATGCTTTGAAACCGCCCCGGCCTTTTACGCCCCGGCTACAGAACGCATCCGGCTGGCTACTGAGGCGGTCAAAGCCGGGCAGAAAGGAGTATGACTATCGGAAACTATTCTATCATTTACGCCGATCCCCCTTGGCAGTACCAGCGCAGTAAGGTACAGGGGGCGGCAGAAAACCATTATCCCACAATGGGGATTGACGAGCTGTGTGCGCTCCCGGTGGCTGATCTGGCCGCCCCGGACAGCGCACTTTTTTTGTGGGTGACTTTCCCCCAGCTCCCGGAGGCCCTGCGGCTCATAGAGGCGTGGGGCTTCCGCTATAAGTCTGTGGCCTTTGTCTGGCTGAAAAAGAATAAAAAGGCAGACAGTTGGTTTTATGGCCTTGGCTTCTGGACGAGGGGAAATGCGGAGATCTGCCTGCTGGCTACTAGGGGCCATCCCAAACGGCAGGCGGCAAATATCCATCAGTTTATCATTTCCCCGATTGAAGCCCACAGCAAAAAGCCGGACGAGGCCCGGGAAAAGATCGTGGCCCTTATGGGCGACCTGCCCCGGGTGGAGCTCTTTGCCAGACAGTCCCCGCCCGGCTGGGAGGTGTGGGGAAATGAAGTGAAAAGCACGATCCCGGACTTTGGGACAAAGTGTCCCGAGGTTAAAGGGGCCGGAAAGGAGGCTGATCCATGCCCTATGTGAATGTACCCAACGACCTGTCAAAAGTAAAAACCAAAATGGCCCTAAACCTTACCAAGCGCCAGCTCATCTGTTTTAGCTGTGCGGCGGCGGTAGGCATCCCGTCCTATCTGCTGGCCCGGGGCTCTATCGGTAATACCGGGGCCATGTTCCTTATGTTGGCCGTGATGCTCCCGGCGTTTCTTCTGGCCATGTATGAAAAAGACGGGCTCCCGGCGGAAAAGGTGCTGAAAAACATCATACGGGCCCGGTTTCTGCGGCCCGGAGTCAGGCCCTATCAGACACAAAACATTTACGCCCCCTTTGCCGGACGGGGCGCTGTGAGAAAGGAGGATGCGATTGCGAAAGGCAAATCAAACCAGCGGAAGAAAAACCGCAAAGGCTAAAAACAGGGCGGCCCTGTCCGCCCAGCAGACGATCCCCTATGTGGCGATGCACCCGGACGGGGTATGCAAGCTCCCCGGCGGGCTCTACACAAAGACCGTGGAATATGAGGACATCAATTATTCCGTGGCATCCACCGAGGATCAGACTGCAATCTTTGGCGGCTGGAGCTCATTTCTCAACTACTTTGACAGCTCCCTGCCGTTCCAGCTTTCCTTTATCAACCGCCGCTCCCACTCCCGGAGCCGCTATAAGGTAAACATTCCCCAGGTGGATGATGATTTTAACAGCGTCCGGGAGGAATTTACCGGGATGCTGAAAAACCAGATCGCCCGGTCTAACAACGGGATTGAACGCTCCAAGTACATTACTTTCGGCATCCCAGCCGGAGGGATCGTGGAGGCCCGGCCCCGTCTGGAGCGTGTGGAGGCCGATGTGATGGGCAACTTTAAGCGGCTGGGTGTTCCCTGTGAACCGATGGACGGGCGGGCAAGGCTGGCCCTGCTTCACAGCCAGATGCATCCGGGCAACCGGGAACCGTTCCGCTTTTCATGGAAGGACATCCCGCAGACGGGGCTCGGCACCAAGGACTATATCGCCCCGGACAGCTTTGACTTCCGGCACTCCCGCCTGTTCCGGGTGGGCCAGTATTGGGGCGCTGTTTCCTACTTGCAGATTTTAGCGTCTGAGCTCTCGGATAAACTGCTGGCGGAAATTCTGGAGCTGGATGCGGAAATGACCGTAACCCTCCATATCCAGACGGTGGATCAGCTAAAGGCTATCAAAACCATCAAGGGAAAAATCTCCGACATCGGAAAAATGAAGGTGGAGGAACAGCGGAAGGCTGTCCGGGCCGGGTACGATCCCGACATTCTCCCGCCCGACCTCATTACCTTTTCCAAGGATGCGGCGGAGCTTCTTGCTGACCTCCAGTCCCGCAACGAGAGAATGTTCCTTTTGACTTTTACGGTAGTCAATATGGCCCCTACCCGCCAGCGGCTGGAAAACGATGTGTTTACCGTGGGCGGCATCGCACAGAAATACAACTGCGCCCTCAAGCGGCTGGACTGGCAACAGGAGCAGGGCTTTGTGTCCTCGCTGGCTCTCGGCTACAACGAAGTGGAGATCCAGCGTGGTATGACAACCAGCTCCACGGCAATTTTTATCCCCTTTATGACAAGGGAGCTGCGGATGGACGGGCAGGCCCTCTACTATGGCATGAACGCCCTTTCCCACAATGTCATTATGGCTGACCGCAAAAAGCTGAAGTCGGCCAACGGAATGTACCTCGGCTCTACGGGCTCGGGAAAATCCTTTGCGGCAAAGCGGGAACTGCTCAATGTCTTTCTGACCATCCCCCAGGATCGGATTATCATTGTTGATCCGATGGGCGAATATGCCCCGCTGGTTCGCAGGCTGGGCGGACAGGTGATCGAGATTGCCCCGGACAGCCCCCATCACCTAAACCCGATGGATGTGGAGCTTAACATGGCCGCCGGGGAGAGCCCTCTTTCCATGAAGGCGGACTTTCTTTTGTCCCTGTGCGAGCTGGTGGTAGGCGGAAAGGAAGGCTTACAGCCCATCGAAAAGACAGTTGTTGACCGCTGTGTGCGGCTGGTGTACCGGGAACAGGCCCTTGGGCTTGATACAGGAAAAACCCCGCTTTTGCAGGACTTGTATGAGGAGCTCTTAAAACAGCCGGAGCCCGAGGCCCGGCGTGTGGCAACTGCCCTTGAGCTCTACTGCACCGGCTCCCTCAACCTGTTTAACCATCCCACGAATGTGAAAACCGACAGCCGGGTGGTGTGTATCGTGCTGAAAAACATGGGAGAAAACCTCCGCAAGATCGCCATGCACATCACAAATGAATTTGTGTCCCAGGCGGTAGATACCAACTTCCGGGAGGGCGTGGCGACATGGTGCTATTTCGATGAGTTCCATGTCCTGCTCCGTGATCCGCTGACCGCCAGCTATTTTGTGGCGGTGTGGAAAATGCTGAGAAAGAAAGGCTGCGTTCCCAGCGCCCTCACGCAGAATGTGAAAGACCTTCTGGCCAGCCGGGAGATTGAGAACATTCTGGATAACACCGACTTTATGATTTTGCTCTCGCAGGCTCAGAGTGACCGGGCGATTTTGGCAAGACAGCTCGGTATTTCCGAGCATCAGCTTTCCTACATTACCCACTCTAATTCCGGCGAGGGCCTGCTGTTTTACGGGAATGTGACCATCCCGTTTGTGGATCGGTTCCCGAAGGGGGAAATCTATGACCTCTTAACCACCCGACCGGAGGATATGAAGAATGAAGCGAAAACCGAATAAACCACGCCCGGAGTCCCAAACGCATACGGAACCCGGAGGCGGAGCTGCCGAGCCCGGGGGCTCTGCTTTTGGGGCTGGCTCTGAACAGGAGCCCGGGGCGTCTGGCACTTCGGGACAAAGTGTCCCAAAGTCAAAATTTCGGCAGAAAAGCCAGCAGGAACAGGCGGCGGCATCCAAGCTCCGCATGGAAAAGCGGGGCGAAAAACGGGAAGCCGCCCGGGAAAAGCTGGCAAAGCAGAAGCCGCCCAAACAAAAAGGCCCGATCCGTAAGGCGGCGGGGGCCGCTGGATGGGGCGTTCACGGCTTTGTGCATGGCAAGCTCTACGAGGTGGAGCAGGAAAATGTAGGAACGGAAGGGGCCCACCGTTCGGAGCTTGCCGGGGAAGTTATCCTGCGGCATGGCTCCCGGTTTGTAAAGCGCAAAGTCCGGGAGCATCCGGCAAGGGCGGCCAGCCGGGCCGAGGCCAGGTATCAGAAAGCGGCGGCGGATTATCATTTCCACACCGCCGCACAGGAGCACCCGGAGCTTTCCAAAAACTATTTTACCCGGTACTGGCAGAAACAGCGGCTTAGAAGGCAATACCAGAAGCAGGCGAAGGAGGCCGCAAAACAGAGCGCAAAAGCCGCCGGGAAAACAGCCGCTGCCACGGAAAAGCTGACAGCCCGGGCCACCGGGTTTGTGAAGCGCCATCCAGTCGGATGCCTGCTGGCGCTGGCCTGTGTCCTTGTGATCGTCCTGCTCCAGTCCTGTTCGTCCTCGCTGGTGTCCATCGGCAACGCCGGAGCCGGGGCGCTGGGAGCCACCACTTACCCCTCTGCGGATGAGGCGATTTTAGGGGCGGAGGCGGCTTATGCCGGGCTGGAGGCAGAACTGCAAACCTACCTTGATACTTACGAAAGCACCCATGATTATGATGAGTACCACTTCGATCTGGACGAGATCGAACACGATCCCTATGTGCTCATTTCCCTGCTGTCGGCACTCCATGAGGGGGAATGGACGCTTTCACAGGTGGAGGGCTCCCTGCAAATGCTCTTTGACCGCCAGTATATTCTGACGGAGCGTGTGGAGGTGGAGACACGCTATGACAGCGACGATGAACCCTATTCGTGGTACATCTGCTATGTGACACTGGAAAACAAAAACCTGTCCCACCTGCCTGTTTCCTTGTTGAGCGAAGAACAGATGTCCCGGTATTCCATCTATATGTCCACCCTCGGCAACCGTCCCGACCTGTTTCCCGACTCTCCCTATGTGGACAAATACATTACCAACCCGCCAGAGGGCTATGAGGTTCCGGGGGAATATCTGGACGATGAAACATTCGCCGCTATTTTCTCGGAGGCAGAGAAATACATCGGCTATCCCTATGTGTGGGGCGGCTCCAGCCCGTCTACATCCTTTGACTGCTCCGGCTATGTGTCATGGGTGATCAATCATTCCGGCTGGAATGTGGGCCGCCTTGGGGCGCAGGGGCTTTACAACATCTGCACTCCGACCAGCTCCCCAAGGCCCGGTGACCTTGTGTTTTTCAAGGGAACCTATGATACCCCGGGCGTGAGCCACTGTGGGATTTATGTAGGCGATGGGCGGATGCTCCATTGTGGCGATCCCATCAGATATGCAAACTTAAATACAAGCTACTGGCAGTCTCATTTTTACGCCTACGGGCGTTTACCATGATTGGAGGTCATTTATGGCAACAGCAAAAAGCATGAAAATCCAGGCCGAGATTGATAAGGTCAAGGCCAAAATCAGCGAACAGCAGGCCCGGCTCAGGGAGCTGGAGCAGAAAAAGCTGGAGGCGGAAAACAGCGAGATCGTGGACATCGTGCGTGGCATGAGCATCCCCCTTGCGGAACTGCCCCTGCTGTTTGAAAAGCTGAAAGGCGGCGGGGCTTTGGGACAAAGTGTCCCGAAGTCCGAGGATGAGGAAAAGGAGGAAAACTGAATATGAAACGGTTTCGAGTTTTGACAGCGGTGCTTTGTGCCGCTGTTTTGTTATGCGGCTTTGGCGTTCCCGCCTATGCCTACGCAGGCGGCGAGGGCGAGGACTACGGCGATCCCACAATGGAAACCCCGGCCCCGGAGCCGACTATTACGCCGGGCGAGGGCTTTTCCGAGGAGGGAAACCTTGTAACCCGTGATCTGCTCTATGACGAGCACACCAACAAGCAGTTTATTACCGTCCAGACCAGCGGCGGCAATACCTTTTACATTGTCATTGATTATGACAAGCCTGTGGACGAGGAAGGCGAACAGTATGAAACCTACTTTTTCAGCATTGTGGATGAGGGGGATCTGCTGGCCGCAGCCGAGGCCGCTGGCGTGGAACAGGCGGTCTGCTCCTGTCCGGAGAAATGTGCGGCGGGGGCTGTCAATACCGACTGCCCGGTATGCTCTGTCAATATGGGGAAATGCGTAGGTGCAGAGCCGGAACCCGAGCCTGCCCCGGAGCCTGAGCCGGAACCCGAGAAGCCGGGCAACGCCGGGATGCTCCTTTTAGTGCTGGCTGTCATGGGCATCGGCGGCGGGGCCGCATGGTATTTCAAGATTTACCGTCCGAAACACCAGCAAGCTGACCAGACCGAGGAGGACGATGGCGGGGATTACTCGGACTATGACGAGTTTGAAGATGACGGCCCCCCGTGGGACGAGGAGGACGAAACCGAAGAAAAGGAGGAAATCAGATGAATTTTACCAGCAGTCCCTTTGAACGAATGATGAAAGAAAAACCCCGTCCCCAGGCTCCCACCGAGAACAGGCCGCCCAGGGGCTCCGCCTGTTGTGGCTGCTGTTACTGGCGGGGGATCGCCTGTGTGTCCTGCTACAAGGAGCTTTTGAAGGCCGGGGCTGGCGGGAGGTGATGGATTGTCCCGTGAACTGACACGCAAGGAAAAGACAGCGATCCGCTCTCTTGTGGTAACATGGTGCGCCAACTATGACCGGGAATACGGATGCCTGCCGCTGGATAGCGATTGCTATATGCTGGGTAAATGCTGGACGGGATCATACTGCCGCTATTTCCGGGAGTCCGTCCTGCCCCTTGATCCGGCGCTGGAAGTGGCCCTTATGAGCGAGGGCCCAAGGCCGGATTTTAAGATATGCCCGGTATGCGGCGGGCCTGTTCCCCCGGACAGGCGGCAGGCGTACTGCTCGGCGGCCTGTGCAAAGAAAGCCCACCGCCGCCAGCAACGGGAATATATGCGGAAAAAGCGGGGTGCATCCGTTGACAATTAGGGCCTGCAAAACCCCCTTATAGCAAGGCTTTCCGGGGCCGTTTCGTTGGCCTGCCGTATCATTCTACGGTCTGGCCCCGCTTGCCCCGATGCTGTCAACATCCATACAGCGGGACTTTGGGACAATTTGTCCCGAAGTACCCGCTTTCTGAGAGGAGGAATTATGCCGAAATATTACCCCATCAATGAGGAGGCCGTCCGGCGTGCCAAAAACGCCAACAGCTTTTCCGACTATGTTCCCGGCTCCGCTACCGCCGCTTACCGTGAAATGGTAGATCGGGCCTATGCCCTCGGGGAACAGCAGAAAGGGCGTGTCGATCACATGTACCACGAAAAGATTGACGGGCTCATAGATCGCTATGCCCGCAAGCTGGCGGAGAACATCAACCAAAGCAATCTCATAGACGCCCGTGTACCCTCCATCCTCATCGCCGGAGGCTCCAACTTCCCGGTGCGGAAAAAGGAAAAGCAGAACGCCGCCCGGGATAAGAACATGGGCGAATATATGCAGATCGAGGGCCTGCTGGATAAGGTGCGCTCAACAGGTATGGGCGGGATCAGCGCAGACGATGACCGGGCTGTGGAAAAGCTGGAGGCGAAGCTGGCAGGGCTGGAGGCCATGCAGAAGGAAATGAAAACCGTCAATGCCTACTACCGCAAGCATAAAACGCTGGAGGGCTGTCCCGTCCTGTCCGCCGAGGAAATCGGAAAGCTCCAGTCCTCTATGGCATCCGACTGGCGCAAAAATCCCGTACCCTATCCGTCCTATCTGCTTACCAACAACAACGCCAACATCCGCCGCACACGCCAGCGCATTGAGGATTTGAAAAGCCAGTCGGAATATGCGGGCTGGGCCTTTCCCGGGGGACGGGCGGAAATCAACGAAGGAGAAAACCGCTTGCAGCTCTTTTTTGAGGAAAAGCCATCGGAGGAACAGCGGCGGGAACTGAAAAGCAACGGTTTTAAGTGGGCTCCCAGCCAGGGAGCATGGCAGAGACAGCTTACGAAAAATGCCATCTATGCGGCGGGCCGGATGGAATTTTTGCGCCCGGAGGATGGGCAGAGCCCTTACCAGCTCCAGCCCTTTGCCCGGAAAACGGAAAAGGATATGACACGATGAAGGAGGTGTATTTGTGGACAAAAATCAAGGCTATTCCATTTTGAAGGCTGTGATGCTGGAAAATGGCAGGGGCTTTGCGCTGGGGCATCATCCCACAGCTCCATCCCCCTATGTCACATGGGCCTGTTACGATGATAAGAACGGCCAGCGGCAGTATGAATGGGGACATTACGGCAACGATCTGGCCGCTATGGAACAGGATTTTTCAGACCGGGTAAAGGACTATCAGCGGCTTTACTATGTGGGGATCGTGCAGACCGAGACCCCCGGCCTTTACAAATATTACTCTACCCAGCGGCCTGTGGACATCGGGACATTCCCCAAACCGCCCCACAATGCCCCGGATGAGATCGTCAACTATGACCGCCGCATCCCGGTGGAGGGCGGCGCATTTCTGGCATGGGGGCATCTGACTTATACAAGACCGCTGACCGAAAAGGAGGCGTCTGACTATGAGCTCCGTCCTGCCCCCGTCATTTCTGAATTATCCCGAAAAAACGATGACAGGCCCCTCTCGATTGCCCAGCAGATGAAAGAGGCCGGAGCTCTGGCCGAAGCCAGCCAGGGCGATCCCATCCATAAGAAAAAGGCCCCCGACCGGGGCGACCGATAGGAGGATTTGTATGGAAGAAAGATATAACCCGATGAAAAGTGCGGAGATCGCCACCGAGCACAATTACAATATGCTGGACGGTGTTCTCAATAACCAGGCCCCACCCCCGGAGGAAAAGGAGCTGGATAAGGTTAAGGAACCGCCCCACAAGCGCCGGAGCCGGGAACGGGAGGAACGATGACAAAGAAACGCCGCCGCCCGATCCATCTCCATGTGATGGTGTCCGAGGAGGAGCAGGCCCTTATTCAACAACGCATGGCCGAGTCGGGCATCCGCAATATGGGGGCCTATATGCGGAAAATGGCCCTCAATGGCTATGTGCTCCATGTTGACCTCTCGCCCGTCCGGGAGTTGGTATCGCTCCAGCGGCGGTGCTCAAACAACCTCAATCAAGTGGCGATCCAGGCCAACACCTACGGCGGGATTTACCCCGAGGAGATCGCCGCTTTGCAACGGGACTATGCCGCCCTGTGGGGGCCGCTGTCCGATCTGCTGAAAAAGCTCTCCGCATTGGTGGAGCTCTGATCCTGCCGGGGAGTGGCGTATGCCGCTCCCCGGTTTTCACTACTTCGGGACAATTTGTCCCGAGGTGCTGAAAGCCGGAGGCATCCTTGTTGTCCCTCCCGGACAGAGGTATAATTATCATGTAAGGAACCATAAACCACACTTTTCAAGGAGGTATCAAGCGATGCGGATCATTCTGAAACTTTTAGCGGCCCCCTTTGTTCTGGCCCTCACGCTCCTTGTGGCAGTATTGAATTTTGCTTTTTCCTTTGCGTCATGGGTGTTCTGCGCCCTGTCCTTTCTCTGTCTGATCGGAGCTCTGTTTGCTTTATTCACGGGGGATCGCTGGGGCATACAGGGGCTTGTGATCGCCTTTGCTGTTTCGCCCTTTGGCCTGCCCGCTGTGGCGGAGTGGCTCATTGACAAGCTGGACAGTCTCAACTACTCGCTAAAGAGTTTTATCACAGGATAACGCTTTGGGACAATTTGTCCCGAAGTCCCCTGCGGCGGCTGGACGGACAGCCGCCGTTTTCTTTTGGAAGGAGGTGTACTCACGGCTACAACTTATATCCGGCCCTACAAGGTGGTGGCTGGGAAAGGCGCTGTCCAGACAATGGAGGAACGCTTTGACTATGGGCTTAATCCGAAAAAGCTGGGAGCCCTGTCCTCATACCTCTGCGATCCGGCCACGGCTCCCGCTGAGTTTCTGCTGGTAAAGAGCCAGTACCAGGCGGAAACAGGCCGGGCCGTAGAGCGTGGAGCCCTGTTTTTTCAAATCCGGCAGGCGTTCCCGCCCGGCGAAGTGACAGCGGAGGAGGCCAACCAGATCGGCTATGAAACAGCCATGCGCTGGACGAAGGGAAAGTATCAGTTTTTTGTCTGCACCCACACAGACAAGGGCCACCTCCACAATCACATTTATTTTAATTCAACGGCCTTTGACCGCTCTCGGAAGTTCCATAATTTTATCGGCTCCAGCTTTGCCCTGCGGCGGCTCTCTGACCGGGTGTGCGTTGAGCATGACCTCTCTGTGATCCAAAATCCAAAACAGCACAGCAAGGGCCGGTATCTCCATTATGGCCAGTGGATTGGGGAAAAACCGCCCTCTGCAAAACAGCGGGTGCGGCTGGCCATCGTGGAGTCCCTGCAAAAACAGCCCGCCGATTTTCCGGCGTTTCTGAGGCTTATGGAGGAGTCCGGCTTTCTGGTAAAGCATGGCCGTGGCGGTGTGATCTCCTTCCTTGCTCCCGGGCAGGATAAGCCCACCCGCCTACGGGCATCCACCCTCGGGGATGGTTTTGATCCCGAGGACATCCGGGCTGTGATTGCCGGGGAGCGTCCGCTCCCGGAGCTCCCGCAGGAGGCTCCGGCTCCTGCCCGGCGTGTTAATCTGATTATAGACATTCAAGAGCGCATGGCACAGGGCAAGGGCCCGGCCTATGAACGGTGGGCCAAGGTTTACAATCTGAAACAGATGGCTGCTGCGCTCCAGTACCTGCGGGAAAATGATTTGATGGACTATGAGGCGCTGGCGGCCAGTACAGAAAAGGCAGTAGAGCGTTTTCACACGCTGTCCGAGGAATTGCGGCAAACGGAGGCGGAGCTGGAAAAGACCTTCGGGCTCATGGCGGCTACTGTGGACTACGCAAAAACTCGGCCTGTGTTTGACGGTTACAAGGCGGCCCGGTACAGTAAAAAATATCTGTCGGAGCATGAGGCGGAGCTTGCCGCTTACCGGGCGGCCCGGGTCACTATGAATGAGCTTTTGGACGGTGCAAAATTGCCAAAGATGGCGGATATGAAAAAGTCCCGCCAGGAATTGGCGGGAAAGAAAAAAGCCCTCTATGCGGAATACCGCAAGGCCCAGGCGGATATGCGGCAGGCTGTGGCGGTCAAAGCGAACATAGATCATCTGCTCGGCGTGACAGACGGGCGGGAAAATAAGGCCCAGGAGCGATAGCGACAGGCCGCAGACAACAGGCGCATAGCGCCGGAACTTTGGGACAATTTGTCCCGAAGTCCAGCGGGTTTGGGGAGCTCCCCAACAAGCATTTTTGCGGGCCTGCGGCCAGCAAAAATTTCGGAGTGTGGCCACACCCGAATTGCTTGCCATTTAGCGGCACCCCCGAAAAGCCCCCTAAAAACGAGAAAAACGAAGGCCCTCTTACTTGACCTCCGTTTCTCTGGCTTTTTGTAGTCCCTCTGCTGTGGCCTCCATGACCGTCAATTCTTTTTCATCCATTGAGTTGAGCAATCTATCAATGTGCTGGCGGCAGTCGCTTTCGCTATTCTGCCTGTCAGGATAAAAGAATTGGTCTACGGAAATGTCCAGCAAGGTGACGATTTGGTAAAAGGTATTCAGACTTGGATGCTGACCCCGGTTTTCAAAATACATGATAGAGCGTGGGGTACGGTCTACAAGCTGTGCAAGATATTCCTGCGTCCAACCTTTTGCCTCTCTCTTGCGCTTGATCTCCCGGCCTAATGCGTGGAAGTCAAGCCGTCTGGTGTCTTGGTACATTCTCATATCACCCCTATATTATTCTACATTTCGGGTGTGATTATGAGAACGAAACATAATTTTATGTTTTGGTAGTATTTTGTTGTCCCTTCGGAGCGCACGACATCATTGATAGTCCGAAGGGACGGCGGTATAATAGATACTGACAAAAATTTTGAAACTCCACAATAGATACATATTCCTCTGCTACAATTAGAAGTCGGGAGGTGGGACTATGCAGAAAATTTTGATAGTTGAAGATGACTTGGCGATACAGGCACTATTACATGACTTTATACAAGAGGCTGGCTATGAGGTTACTTTGGCTTCCGATGGGGTTGAAGCTCTTTCCTATTTTTCCGAGCGGAGTTTTGATTTGGTTTTGCTCGATATTATGCTCCCCAAAATCGACGGCTACGGAGTGTGTGAAGTTATCCGGCGAAAATCCAATATTCCTATTGTTATGCTCACAGCTTTGGACGCAGAAGAAAATCAGATCAAGGGATTAGATTTAGAGGCGGATGATTATATTACAAAACCGTTTTCCATGTCTGTGTTGATACGAAAAATTGCGGCGATATTGCGCCGTTCTTCCCAACAAGAAGATATGCCACACACCATATCATATCGGGATTTAACTTTGGACTTGGACGGTTACAAAGTTTATACAACAGCAGGGCCTATTGACCTAACGCCTCGTGAGTTTGAAATCCTGCGGGAATTGCTGACCCACAAAGGCAGGATATTGACACGGCAAAATTTGTTACAAACACTTTGGAAATATGAATTTTTCGGAGATGAACGGATTATTGACACGCATATAAAAAACCTGCGGAAGAAGTTGGGGCAGGCCGATTATATAGAAACAATCAGAGGGGTGGGATATAGAATTGATAAAGAAGATTAAAAGCAAGCTGGCTGTTAAGGTATTTATTATATCGGCACTTTTGATAGCATTTTGCTGTGGCATAACTTATTTTTTCATTCTCCATTTTGCGCCGTATATCTATTCTTATGCTCCATCGGATGTTGAGTGGTTAGCTGACGAACTTGCACAAGAGCTGTCCATGACAGACAAGGGTGAAACTTCCATTTATTTTTCAATCGCCAATAATACGCTAACTGGGGATTATAACAATGAATATCTATTCCATCTGTTTAACTCTGCCGGAGAAGAAGTCGGCCTTACAGACACGGACACAGCCACAGGAAAGAAAATAAGTGACTACAGCCCCAACGACACAAGCGCACACTATACTGTTTCCTTTATCGGGGAGACACACTCCTATACTTTGTTACTTGCCAAGAACACAGACAAGGAAAGCCAAGTGGTGGAGGCGTTGCATAAGGCACTTCCAGCATTAGTGATTGTCATTGTAATAGTTTCTGTTTTGGTGGCGGTTTTCTATGCGTGGTATATAACTGCCCCCATTAAGAAAATCAGTAAAATGTCAAGACGGATGGCAAATATGGATTTTAACAACTTTTGTCCTGTTGAGCGAACAGATGAAATAGGCGTATTGGCTAATAGCTTGAATAGTTTGTCGAGCAATCTTTCTGCGGCTCTTATGGAATTAAAGGAGGCCAACCAAAAACTACAGGCCGATATTGATAAAGAAAAAGAGTTAGAGCTTCGACGGATGGAGTTCTTCTCTGCGGCCTCCCATGAACTGAAAACTCCAATCACAATTATCAAAGGCCAGTTGCAAGGAATGCTTTGCGGAATAGGACGCTACAAGGACAGAGAAACTTATTTGGCACAATCATTGGAAGTGACAAATTCGTTAGAAAAAATGGTGCAGGAGCTACTCACTGTTTCGAGAATTGAAGCCCCGCAATATTCATGCGTCAAAACACATTTCGATTTTACTCAATTCCTGCGTCAGCGGTTAGCGGCCTTCGATGATCTGTTCGTGCAGAAAGAATTGTCTGTGGCTATCAATCTGTTACCTGACATTTATATAGATGGCGATATGGGGCTGCTTCAAAAGGTAGTTGACAATCTTCTTGGAAATGCTGCGACATATTCGCCGCCCGGAAACAGCATCCGTGTCGATTTGCGCCAAGCAGAAGAAAAAGTATATTTAACAATAGAAAATACGGGCGTTCACATTCCAGAAGATGATATTTCCAAACTGTTTGAGCCGTTTTATCGTGTGGAGCAATCACGCAACCGTCAAACAGGCGGTAGCGGATTAGGCTTGTATATTGTCAAAACAATCATCAATTTGCATAATGCTGAAGTAAGCGTACAAAATACAGACGATGGTGTTAGCATAAAAGTAATTTTTTGAAATATCAACCAACAAAAGCGGTGACAGGTTTACCTGTTGCCGCTTTTGCAACTCCATATAAAAAACATATTCAATACAATATCAATTCAAACTGCGGCGGTATTCTGATAGCGTACTCGATAGAGTACAGAAAGGAGCTCTCCAATATGAAAAAAAGCATAATTATCCCGCTTGCCGCTGTGTTGTGTTTGAGCTTACTTGCTGGCTGTAATGCCAAAGATAGCTCTACTCCCCCCAACAGCAAGCAGACCAACACCTCCGCACAGGCCACGGTTACAAGTTCTGATACCTCGGACGCCTATGAAAAGCTGGTCGCATTCAAAACAGCAAATTATGAGCAACAGAGTGTAGCCGATTTCAACCAATCGCTTGCCCCGGATAATGGAGATATTTCCGGGCTGTTAGACGCACAGGCAGAGGTGCTGGCAAGCATTTCACCAGATGATGAAAATTACGAGTTCATCACGATGACACTTGCGGCCTCTCTTGACGAATTGTATTGTGAACAAATGAATGACAGTGTTGGTCTTTCTGCCTATCTGAAAAGGGAGGAAAGGCCGCTGGAAAAACTTCCGGGCGAGGAAAGCGTTGCAGGGGCAGAGATTACCTATCAATTTGTTTTTAATGCTCTATACAGATTGAGTTACACATTTTCTGACCCAACCCAAATTACTGTTGCGGATCGTGACAATGCCTTGCAAAAGTTCAAGACCGAATTTCAAAACTATGTGGATAATTTGAGCGAAGCTGATCTGACAAGCTCCAATATCAAAACGGTCTTGTCTGAAAAAGCTGATGAATTGGAAAATAGTCTTTCCACAGCCAAAATGAAATTGTCCTGTGAGGTTGAAAGCGTTGAAGTCCATAATGCTGGAGAAGAAATTGTAAATAATTAAAAGCCTGCCGCACGACGGCAAAAGAAAAAAAGCCGTCGTACAGCAGCCTATCAATACGCCTATTTGAAACGGCGGCTCAATTTTCAGAGCCGCCGTTTCTCTTTGGATATTCAGTAACCCCACGGCGGCCCATAGGAGGGTGTCGCCGTGTCCATCTTACTTTCTCACAATTCCCATGACCTTCACCAGCTAAAAAAAGCGTAGCTCCCCCTCCGGGACAGTCTGTCTATGAAGGTACAATATATCAGTACAATTATGATAATGTAATTTCATGCGTCTGCATAGCGTCTTGCTGTGCGGGCGCTTTTTTGTACTTCGAGACAAATTGTCCCGAGGTGCAGGGCGGCTCCCCGGGATGCCGCTCCCCACCGAGCCCCGTTTCGGTCACTCATCCACCCAACACCGAAACGGAGGTTTATTTATGACTACAATCAATCTGAAGGATTTTTATTATTGGTACACACAGGATCAGTTTATCGAGGTTTCTGACGAGGTAGCCGAAGTGTTTATGTCCGATGCCCGGCACGAAATGGCCTACCAGCGGCGGCTCTCCCGGCATAAGGCGCAGTATTCTCTGGACTGCGATGACGGGATCGAATATTCCGCCTGCCTGCATGAGCCAACGCCCCAGGAGCTTCTGGAGCGCATGGAGCTGTTCATCCGTCTATGGAACGCCCTCAACTCTTTGCCGGAGATCCAGGGCCGCAGGATTGATGCCCACATCATTCTTGGAAAGAGCATCAAGGAAATTGCCGAGGCCGAGGGCGTACATGAGGAGTCTGTCCGCCAGTCGATCAAGCGGGGATTTGAGCGTATGAAAAAAACTTTTTGATTTTTTCATTTTCCCCACTTGGAAATGATGAAAAAATGTCTCGGTTTATGAAAGGAGATATTCTTCTTTCCGCAGATAAGCAGCGGCGGCCCCGGGCATAGTCCGGGGAGCCGGGCGGCGGGTGCGCTGTGACTTTTTCTTTGGAAGAACGAGCGAACAACACCAACGCCGCAACTGGGCCGGGCCAACCCACGGCCACGATCCGGCATAGGACAGGCTGGCCGCCTGTCCCTCCGGGCCGCCCTCTTATCTGCGAGGGAACGCCGCTCTGAGCATGGTTGTCTTTGGACAGGGCAAGAAAATGGGAGCGGCGTTCTCTATTTTATACTTACATGGAGTGAGGCAAGAGGGCAGCATCGTTTGGGTGCTGCCCTCTTGCGTTTCCCCACGATATGCGGGAGGCGTATCCTATTTTTGATAAGGAGGTTTTACCGTGAGATTAACGGCAAAGGAACTGGAACAAATGAAAAGCGTTGACATCGGCGCAGTGGCTCCCGAGTCCCTGCCGGATGTGAGCGGTATGGCCTTTGACACCTCTCTCCCCCGAGAGGAGCGGATCGCTCTGTTTTTGCAGGCGGTAGAAAATCCATACTGCTTTTGCATCGGCGGGATCGGTGTAAAAATTGAATTTGCGGAAAGCGGGCCGTCCTTGCAGGACACGCTGACGGACTTCCTGCTCCGGCAAAAAAGCGGGCTGTAACTTCGGTTATGGCCCGTTACTACTTCGAGACAAAGTGTCCCGAGGCGGAGGCATCCTTGTTGTCCCGCCCGGGCAGAGGTATAATATAGATGTAATGTGATAGGGAAGGAGGAACAATGGCACGAACAAAAAACAGAGGATTGCAACAGAGTTTCTCTCCCTCTTATACCGTCCGCCGCTGGCGGCTGGGCGAATACATCCGGCTTTCCAAGGAGGACTTGAAAAAGGGAAAGGACGACAGCAACAGCGTCATCAACCAGCGTGATCTGCTCAATGACTTTTATCAGAAGCATATCGGAGAATTTGAAAGTGTTTCCGAATATGTAGACGATGGACACACAGGAACGGACGCCAACCGGGAAAATTTCCAGCGGCTCCTTTCCGATGTAATGAGCGGGAAAATCAACTGCGTGGTAGTAAAAGACCTTTCCCGTTTTGCAAGAAATTACAGTGATGCGGGAAGTCTGATTGATAACCTGTTTGTGCAAATGGGTGTCCGTTTTATCAGTCTTGCTGAAAATGTGGACAGCTATCTCAACCCGGACAGCGTTTCCAGTATTATCGTCCCGATTACGAATGTAATGAACGATCAATACTGCTACCAGACCTCAAAGAAAATTCGCCAGGTATTTGACTATAAGAGGCGCAACGGGCAGTACATCGGCGCATTTGCTCCTTATGGATATGTAAAGTACCCAAAGGACAAGCACCAGTTGATCATCGACCCCGATGCCGCTGAAATCGTCAAACTGATTTTCTCTTTGTTTTTAAAAGGGACATCGAAACGGGCCATCGCTTTGTATCTGAATGAACACGGCGTACCCAGCCCCTCAGCTTATAAACTGCAAAAGGGTATACCTGTTTCAACAAGAGGATATGACGATCCCATGTGGGGAGCCCGCATGATCCACTCCATTCTTACGAACCCCACCTATACCGGGGATTTGGCGCAGGGCCGCAGTCGGGTAAAAAGCTATAAGGTACACGAGGTTGAAAGCGTTCCCCGTGAAGAATGGGTGGAAGTAGCTGGTACGCATGAGGCAATCATTGATTATGAAACCTTTGATAAGGTACAGGCCCTTTTACAGCGGGATACCCGTACTTCTCCAAAAGGCCGGGAAGTCCACCTGTTCAGCGGTTTTCTGAAATGTGCTGACTGCGGGCGGGCAATTACCCGGAGCGTAGGCAACAACAATAATGTGTACTATGCCTGCTCCACCTACAAGAACCGCTCCCGGACAGCCTGCACAATGCACTCAATCAAGCATAACCGTCTGGAGGCCGCTGTCCTCTTTGCAGTACAACAGCAAATCCATCTGGCTGTTTCATACTCGGAAATGATTGCCCGTATTAACACCGCCCCGGTCAAAAAGAGCCAGTCCATCCGCTTGGAAGAACTGATTGCTGCGAAAGAGCGAGAACTGGCAAAAATCAGCCGCTACAAGCAGTCCCTTTATCAAGACTGGAAAGACGGGGAAATTACCCAGCAGGACTACCGGGATATGAAAGCCGATTATGAACGACAAACCATCGCTCTTACGGATGTGCTGGCCCGGCTGAACGCTGAACGGGCGGAACTGGCAAACGGTGTAAAGAGTGAACATCCCGCATTGGTGGCATTTACAAAACATCAAAATATCGACCAGCTTTCCCGGGAACTTCTCGTTGAGCTGATCGACCATATCAAGGTTTATGAGAATGGAAACATTAGTGTGAGATTTAAGTTTGCGGATGAATTTAGACGCATAGCAGAATACATTGAAATCAACACCACAAAACCCGCAGTAGCGGGCTAACCCCCGCTACATACCCCTTTGACAGTGTGTTTTCCTAATAGGAGCTAATCATATGTAAGCGGTACAGAAAAAGCAGCCTTGACAGACTGCTTTTTCAATCACCATATTTTATTTTTGTTCTCATGTAAAAAAGCTTCCGAAATTGTGCGAATCCCAAATGCTAATCCATCTATGTAGGCTTCTCTCTGTTCTGTTTGTTTAAGATTTAAAGCATATTCCTTGTAATCCGCAAACATTGCCTGCAGATCCGGACTCATTAGACTTATCATTTCTTTTTCTAATGTTTCACACAGTTCCTTTGTCTCTTCATAAGTTTTACTTTGTGTTTCACATTGATTCATTGGATAAATGCTATAATACAATTTTTCCAGTTGCTTTTCGCTCATTTTTGATCACCATTTCTTTCAGTCTTTTTATGATCCATATAATTCCATAAATGCCGTTTTTTAGCAAAATGCCTGCTACAGCTAATAATCTCCAGGCAAGAACCCCTATTCCAATCAAACTTCCTACCATCAGTTTAAGTACCAACAAACCAAGCATTTCCCCTGTCCCCACATTTCTTGGAACGACCAGCAAAAACATTTTCTGGATTCCGAAAGGTATTCCCACAAAAAGCAATAATTTTCTCCAGTCTAATATTTCACCATTCATGCACATAGGGTGAACAATTAAGCAGATAATCATAGCTATTGCACCAGGAATTATCAATTTTGTTATAATTTCTTTTCCTCTCATATGCCACCTCCGTACATATCATGATTTACTTTTGCCTGGTAATAATTGCCTATTGTCGTTATTGAATTCATAAGACAGGTAAGCAAGTACGCTTTTATGTTCTTTACTTCCCTGGTATTCTCATGCAGACAGTCAAGTACATACTCTATGTGGCTTTCTTCCAGCAACAGTAATCTGCTTTTTACGAACTGATATGGGTATTTCACTCCACTGATCGTAATATTCTCCCGTTCTATGCTGATTGTTTCCACAATTAGTGCCACAATTTCATCCAACTGTTGCTGTTCCCCTAGTCTGCATCGTTGTACAAGACAGTCATATTCAATATTTCTTTTTACAAGTGCAGTATTCATCTGGAATAACTCCATCTCTTCCATCAAATCCATTGACTGCTGTTCGGAAGAATCTGAAAGATTGATAAGATCAGTATTATTCCTGTCCGTATTACTAATATCAGTATAATTATATTTAGTATTAATTGGGTCGATTTTTCCGACCTCTGTAGTTCTGATTTTTCGACCACGATAAGTCGTATTTTCCGACCTCTTGAAGTCGGTTTTTCCGACCCCTTGAAGTCGATTTTTCCGACCACGATAAGTCGATTTTTCCGACTCCGATAAGTCGACTTCTTCGACCTCTCGATTTTGTTGAATACTCTCTTCGGATTCATCATTGTTTTTAACATCTTTTGATGTCCTTAAAATAAAGTTCTTTACATAAATAATATCCGGTTTACCAAATCCTTGTTTGACTCTTTCAATTAATCCGATTCCCTTTTTGGTATCCAGTTCTGCAAGCGTTTTCATTGCTTTATCTCTTCCACAATTCATATACTGAATAACCTGTTCAACAGTAAAAATAATATAAACCTTACCCTCTTCATCAAACCACTGATGTCTGATAGATAAAGCCATTCTGTCCAGCATCAGCCCATAAAGAACCTTTGCATCGCTGGACAGATTACGGAAATATTCATCTGTGAATAATACTTTGGGAATACGGTAAAAAGCAAACTGTTCCGATTCATAATCGTGAAAATAACCAAACTCTATTTTTGTGCTTTCGGATTTTGCCATTTTGCTTTCCCTCCTTCCCTCGTTATTGGCTTTTCTTCCAGTTATCAAGCAGTTCATAGATAACCTGTTCAATCTGTTCTCTGTTATATTCCTTTGGAAAATACTTTCGTATTTTCTTTTCAGTTAAAGTAACTTTTCCTGTCTCTGTTTTCTTTTCATTCAGAATAAGCTGTACCGCTAATTCTGTCAGATTACCTTCATCGCTGTATTGCTTCAGTTTTGTCGCCATTGAACCTGTAACAGAGCTTGCTCCAGACACTATGCAGTCTTTCACCCAAATCTGCTCCGTTTCTGATAAATAGGTTAATGAAACACCTACTGTAAAATTAATCTTTCCTTCATCCAACAATTTCAGCAATTCCGGAATAAGACAGGTCAAGCGTATGTAACGCTGAACGGTTCTTCCACTGTCACCGGCAGCCTGTCCAACCAGATCTGCACTGTCAACAGAAGCTGCGTTTTCGTCTTTTATGCCCTGATGTTTTACTGCATCCATCTTCATCTTATAAGCATATGCCTTTTCGCTTGGAAGCAAATTTTCTCTCTGTATATTAGAATCCACCATAACGATTACGGCTTCATCATCGGTATAGTTCCGTATGAGTACTGGCATTTTACTTTTTCCAGCCAGTTCGCAACCACGTTTTCTCCTGTGACCAGCAATCAGTTCATATCCTCCCTCTGCGCGAGGACGTACCAATGCAGGATTTAAGATGCCATAATTCTTGATACTTTCTACTGTTTCAGCCATTTTTTCATCATCATTTACATGAAATGGATGATTTCTAAAAGGATGTAACTCATTTAATGGCACTTCAACAATCTGATTAAGAGTATTCTGTTCAGCTTCATTGATTCCAAGCAATTCATCATAAGAAGTAAGCTGAATTTCTTTCTTAGGTTTACGCATGATTCAGCACCTCCTGGACAAGTGCTTGATAACTGTACGCACCTTTTCCTTTTGCATCGTAAGAAAAAATACTGACACCTTCTGATGCAGTTTCGGCAAGAGCTTCTGTTCTTGGAATTGTCTGATCAAAAATTATAATCTCTGCTCCATAAGCATCTCGTACTGCCTGCTTATTTCTCTTTGAATTATTATAATGACTGCTGTCCATTGTAAACAGAATCCCTTCAATCTGTAAATCAGGATTAAATCTCTGATGAATGCCTTTCACAACTTTCAGTAATTCCATGAGGCCATCTGCCGCATAGTATTGAGGCTGCACCGGAATCAAAACGCTATCAGCTGCACTTAACGCATTAATTGTCATCATTCCCAACGAGGGCATACAATCAATCAGGATATAGTCATAATCATTTTCCAAAAGTTCCAGATATTCTTTTAAGACTTTTTCTCTGTCCTCTACCGTAAATAATGACATGTCCATTCCCGAAAGAAGTTTATTAGATGGAATTACATCTATTCCTTCCTCATGGTGTAAAATTGCTTCCCTGGGATCAAATTCTAATCCCATAATGATATTTTCCATCATTGTTTTCAATGTTACCCTTAAGTTCTTTGGAAAACCAAGTCCCATTGTCAAATGTCCCTGTGGATCAGCATCTATCAGCATTACACGTTTTCCAACCTTAGACAGTCCTACTCCAAGATTAATAGTGGTTGTAGTCTTTGCTACTCCACCTTTTTGATTTGCGATTGCGATTATTTTGCACATGATATAATTCTCCTGTTTTTCTACTATTTTTTATTTACATTACTTTTTTCAATTTCAGCATAAGCTCTATAATATTTGCTCGTCCCTTTATTGGAATAAAGTTCCGATAATTCCATAACTTCAATTTTAGGATGACGCTGCAGGATTTTCTGAAACCATGCAATATCATTTTTTGTTCCCATCAGTCTCACTTTCAGCATTAATCTATTCCTCCAAGCATGGCATGTAACTTTTGATTGTACACTACATATTCCGGATAACGGATCTGTATTGCCTGCCAAAAATATGGTGCATATACACAGCAGAAGATATCCTCTACTGTATACTGTCTGCACTCGTTTACCTGTTCCTCTGCATCTTCATAATCCCAAACGCTTGGCGTGCTGTTACAGTACAGATTAAATGCCATCCTTACCACTTTTAAGCTACCGCTTGTCTGCCATCCTTCATGCAAACATTTCGTTTTAACAGACCCCGTTTTAAAATTATAAATTCTGTCAGCATTTTTTCTGGTATCTCCATTAATACCCAGACAATAACACAATGCCTTATGGTACACATCCTGATACCGTACTTCTTGTAATTTTTCATAGTAGAATTTTTCATGTGCATCACTGATAAAAATAATGTTTTCTGCTCCTAACGCTGTACTTTTCATTTTGAACCTCCTTGAAATAAAAAAGGACCTTACCAATTGTTCTACCAATTAATAAGGTCATACTATATGTTACTTTTCTAAATTCGTGCTAGGGATTCCTCTCTTTAGTAAAAACTTAGTAAAACATCCCTACTGGTTCAAAAATATACTGTAAAATCAAGGTTTTTCAGAATTTTGCTAAGGTAGTGCCGTGGCAGATAAAGAGTACTTTTATCATTGTTGCATAACCTCGCATTTCTTAGTTTTTCTTGGTTTTTCGGGCTTTGTAAGCCTTTGTAAATTTTTGCTTTCTGGCATAACCTGGTTTATTTTCGCATAATATCGTCAGCAAAAGGTGTAAAATAAGGTGTATGTTTTTCCATTTTACACCTTGCTATTTTCAATTAAAAATCGTAATTACACAACCTGAATCCGGGCAACTTCTTCCCTGGCATCCTCAAGATTTACATGCGTATATGTATTCAGCGTTACGCTGATATCTGAGTGGCCCATCAAATATTGCAATGCTTTTGGATTCATTCCGGATTTTGCCATATTTGA
Source organism: Blautia sp. RTP21359st1_E11_RTP21359_211015 (assembly GCF_040910705.1). Classification (NCBI taxonomy): domain Bacteria; kingdom Bacillati; phylum Bacillota; class Clostridia; order Lachnospirales; family Lachnospiraceae; genus Blautia; species Blautia sp. RTP21359st1_E11_RTP21359_211015. Next base: position 78,796 of record NZ_JBDGAB010000007.1, on the reverse strand, counting down.
GCAATAGGTGTGTCGGCATACATGCGGTGTAATGACAGGCATCTGTACTTTGTAAGTATTATTATACTTCTGAATGATGTGTTGGAAATAATGCTCCCAGTGCAGGGAATAACAGATACTTTCATTTTTATCAAAGTATAAGAATCCACTTTTTCCATCTACCATAGGTTCTGCTTTGGGTGGGTTTCGTTTTTCTATTATTTTCCGAAAGCATTCCTCTACATCTGCAGTCATAGGTATCTTTCTCGTTCCGCTGGTTGTTTTAGTCTCTTGAATATAATATCCGATTTTTGATTTTTTCTGCAATTGATGATCGATGTTGATCGTATGCTCCTTAAAATCAATGTCAGAAATGGTCAAACCACAAAATTCCGAGATGCGAAGGCCGGTTTTAAATAATATGTAAATCCCCTCATAATACCTGCAAAAATGAGGATCCTCCTTCACAAACCGTAGGAACTTTCGTTCCTCAGCCCTGCTGATTGCCTCTCTTGTCACACTGTCATTCACAACCACTTCCATTAGCTGAAACTGAAATGAATTTTTCCTGATCAGGTCATCATCCACTGCCAACTGAAATGCCGGACGAAGAACTCCTCGGATCGAATGGATGGAACTATAACTTTTCTTTTCTACCTGCTGAAGATGTATCAGCCAACATTTTGCATCCGAAATCCGAACCGTATCAATCCTTCTTTTTCCAAATGGATCTTTCTTCAATAAATTGATAACTGTTCCGTATCCTGCAACTGTAGTAGGTCTGACACCGGTTTTTGTTGATGTATATTTTTCAACCAGTTCCAGTACCGTCATATTTCCGCCATTTGTTGCAATCTGCTCAAAATGGTCCGCCTGGATTTTCTTCTCCATCTCCCGAAGCGACAAAGTACGGCACTTTCCTTTCGGAGTTGCATCGTTATGGTCTAAGCGCCAGCTATATACGCAGCGCTCCTTTCCCATCTCATCGACATACTTAAATCGATATCTGCCATCAGATAACTGTATTTCTCCATTGTGTAATATACGTCCTCTATGATCTCTCCTTTTTTCACTCATAATATTTTAGTCTCCTTCATCAAATGTTCATTTAACTTGGAAGACCGTCTCGGTTTATTCATTATACCACAAGACCTTTCCTTCGCTAAGATAAAATGAATATTATTTTCATTACTATTTCTTCTATTCTGTCACTTAAACTGTGCTGGCTGTATCCAGATAATCTTCAAACAATTTCCTTTTGAATCGAATATGAGAACCTACTTCCAAAATGAAATCCGCTCCCTCATTTTCACCTGCGATTTGTCTCAATCTCTTTTCTCCAATTCCGTAATATTCTGCTGCTTCGGATACATTTAAAGAATATTTCTCCCAAACAGGTATTGTTTTTTCTGTATGATTCATTCGCAGTCCTCCTCCCCTCTGTTTGTATTCAACAACGTTTTCGCTTTCTCCATTTTCATACTTGCAATCACTTCTCTCTTACTTGTGCCTCCAACATACATAGGCGTACACATTTCTAAAATACGGTCATAGATACGTCTTTTATCTAACATGGTCTCGTTTTTTATTTCTTTCAGCGGAAGATTGGTCGTAATGATCAAAGGTCGTCCTGAACGGATTCTTCGATCTATGACGCTAAAAATAATTCCTAACGCATATTCTGAATTTCGTTCCACTCCAAGATCATCAATAATCAAAAGCTGATAAGACGCCAATGCATTGATATATTCCGTTTTGTCTGCCAGTGGAAATATATCATCAATAATGGTATTGAAATTTGTCATCTTTACCATTACTTCTTGCTTAAGAAGTTCATTGGCAATGCACCCCGCAATAAAACTTTTCCCGGTACCAACCGGTCCCCAGAACAAACAGCCTATATGATTTCTTTTCATTTCCTCCCAGTTATCAACATATTTTTTTGCTCTATGCATTACCGTATCTGACATATCTGCATTTTCAAATGTCCACTCTTCCATTCTGCTCTCGTCAAAACAGATGCTCATATTTCTGCTGACTAATTCCCGGTGCTCTTTGTCTTTAAAATATTTTTGTTCTTCTTCATATGCTTTTCTGTCACAGGCACATTGCCTGGAATGTTTCTTCATCCCCATAAATCCACCCTTGGGGAAAAATGCTTCTTTCGCTTCCCCACAGACTTTGCAGTATTGCAAACCATCACTGCCTACACATACAGTATCTTCTTCTCTCATCACAAACTCTCTCCTTCCCCATAGCAATAATTTACTTCATGATATTTATTACTTTTATATTTCTCAGTTACTTTACTAGGTGCCACATTTCCGACTCCTCCACAGCCATTTTTACGACCAGATGAAGGTGGCTTTTCCGGCTCTGTTGCAACTATCTTTTCAACCGCCTTATTGTCAACCGGCTGTAAACCTATCTCATCAGATGGAATTTTCACATATAAATGATTGGGTTTTGAAAATCCACCGGATCTGCGAACCAATAATCCCACATCATCTAATTCCTTCAACGCTGTTTTTACAGAAGATTTGCATTTATCGATTTGAACAGACAATTCATCTATTGGAAATATCAGATAAACATTTCCATACTTGTCTATCCAGCTATTCTTTCTCGATATCCGTGCCCGGTCATACAAAATCATATAAAGGAATTTTGCAGTTTGAGAAATTCGCAGCTTTAATAAAAACTTCGGAAACTGGAAGTACTGAAGCATCTGCTCTGACTCCTTCATGTATTCATATTTCATTCTTTTCTCGCCTCATTTCTGTTTCTAATTATTGTAAAAATCATTTTTATGCCGGCTCAAAAATGTCCTTACATATATTCAAAAGATGAAGGGCATAAATACAGCCTCTTGATGAAAAAATTTTTATTTTTTCCTGTCAAAAACACCCTTACACAATACGAAACGCTGAGAGGCATTTTTACAGCCCCCTGAGGAAAATTTTTTTATTTTTTCGGTTAATTGAATACTTTAAAACAAAAAAACACTCACCTATTCCAGGTGAATGCCTTATCAAAATTTCCTTATTTTGTTGTCTGTGACGCTTATCCAGATATGCCTGCATATCTGCTAAAATATAATTGCCAGCAATTATATTTTCACGTGGGTATGGGGACGTAATCCCAATCAAGTCTGCTACTCGTAAGTAATACAAAACTGTCAAAATGACAATACTGTAATACACAGGTGGATCTTGCCCTGGATGTAACGATGTAACATATGAATTCATGCAATAATAGGCCCAAATGGGCACTTTCGCCATTTGAGCCTATATATTGTATGTCTTTTGGATGCCCCTTTGAAATAGCCTCTGCTGGCATAAAAGAAGGCAGACAGTCTTGTTATAAAACCACCTGCCTTGTTGATTATTCTTATATGTTTTTTTGTATCTCATCCGTTCGACAAACTGCAATTTCTCAACTTCTTTAGTTTTCTTCAAATTCATCCAATCGTTGTTTCAATATAAAAATTTGCATCCTTATCTTATCAATAACCTTCTTAAACTCTTCGTCACTCTTTCCGGTTGGATCTTCAAGTCCCCAATTATCATCAAACGGTCTTTCGATAAACGGACATCCCACATTACAACCCATTGAAATTGCAATATCCGGTACTGGTATCTCATCAATCAGCTTACTATATTGTCCTTCTGCTTCCATATCAATTCCATACAATTCTTTCATAACCCGGACTGCATCCTGATTAATCTGTAGTTTCGTTTCTGTCCCTGCCGAATAACTTTCAAATACATCCGAAGCCAGATGTTTTCCCAAAGCTTCTGCAATCTGGCTTCTGCATGAATTATGAACGCATATAAAAGCAACTTTTTTCTTATTCATACTTGAACTTCTCCTTTAATTTGTTTGCAATCTTCACAAGAGTAAGCATTACCGGGACTTCTGTTAATACACCTACTGTAGTTGCCAGTGCCGCTGGACTTGATGTACCAAATAAAGCTACAGCGACTGCAACAGCTAACTCAAAGAAATTCGATGCACCAATCATTCCAGCCGGGGCTGCAATATCATACGGAAGTCTGATAATTCTGCATACTCCAAATGCCAGAAAGAATATAAAGAATGTCTGAATGATCAGCGGAACTGCAATCAATATAATGTGCAGTGGATTGTCCAGCACCACCTCGCCCTGAAACATAAAAATCAGTATCAGCGTGAGCAAAAGTCCCACTGTTGTTGCGGAATCAAATTTATGCAGAAAAGTCTGCTCAAAGTATTCCGTACCTTTCTTTCTGACTACCAGCAGCCTTGTTATGATTCCGGCTGCAAGTGGTATTACTACAAATAGAACCACACTCATAAATAACGTCTGAAACGGAACACTAACATTAGAAACACCAAGCAGAAATTTCACAATCGGTACAAATGCAAATAATATAATAATGTCATTTGATGCCACCTGAACTACTGTATAAGCCGGATTTCCCTTTGTCAGCGTACTCCAGACAAATACCATAGCGGTACATGGAGCTACTCCGAGAAGCACGGCTCCTGCGAGATACTCCGTCACAAGATCCGGTGTGATCCATGTCTTAAACACCACAAAAAAGAAAAATGATGCAATTCCATACATAGTAAAAGGCTTTATTAGCCAGTTTACAATCCATGTAACAAATAAACCTTTCGGGTTTTTCCCGATATTTTTAATACTCTTGAAGTCAACCTTCATCATCATTGGATAGATCATAATCCATATAAGAACTGCCAGCGGAATAGAAATTCCTGCATATTCCAGATAGTTCAGTGCCTCTTTCATTCCCGGAAGAAAATGTCCCAACATAATTCCTATAAGCATACAGATAATTACCCATACAGTCAGGTAACGCTGGAAAAAACTAATTCCTGAATTTGATTCTTTTTTCATGATATCTGCTCTCCTTAAATTATTTACAACAATCCCCGTCACCGCATCCAAGGCAAGTAAGAGATTCTATAAAGTGTTTGTAATTCATCAATGTCTCACAATTCAAAGAATAGTGATGCCATTTTCCTTCCTTACGATCATTCACAAGGCCGCATCCTACCAGTATCTTCATATGATGGGATAAAGTTGGCTGGGTAATTTTAAATCTTTCCAAAAGTTTACACCCGCACTTTTCTCCATCCGACAGCATCTGTACAATTTCCAGCCGGTTCGCATCGCCCAAAGCCTTGCATATCAAAGCCACATCCATTGCATTCATATTGACACCTCACATTGATCATTGTCTATGTTCAATATAATATATACATAGATATTTGTCAATGTATGTATTTTAAAAAAAGAGAATCAAGTTTTTGATTCTCTTCATACATTCATTATAGCTTTTATCATCCATTTTATTTGCCCCAAACAGCCGCTGCATTCGACCTTACAAGCAGTTCTTCCACAGGCAGACCAATCGGACAAATATCATGACAAGATAACGACTTCCCGCATCCCTCAAAATATTTCTTCTTATATTCAGCAGAAATCTCATTCAAATGAGTGCTTTCCTGTTCTTCATTCAGAATCCGAAATGCGTTGACTGCAGCAACAGCGCCTGCGAAAGTCCCATTTGCAGAGAAGTTAGGACACACTTCAAGGCAGCAGCCACACATCAGACAGCGTGCCGACTGGTATCTCGGTTCATGTGTCCACGGATTCATATAAGCTTCACTTTCAAGCCAAAGGTTCAGTTTTTTCAAATTTTCAAACAGATTTGACCGGTCAACGATCAAATCTCTTACAAGCGGAAATTTGCTTAAAGGTTCCAAGGTAATTGTAGAACCTTTTAACGTATGTAGAAATGTAGAGCATGCCAGCCTCGGACGTTCGTTAATCAGCATGGCGCAAGCCCCACATTTTCGCACCATACAGCTACATTCCCAGCTGATGGGAGTAACTATATTCCCTGAGTTATCTTTCAAAGGGGTTCTACTGTTCAATTCCTTTAGAACAGTGGCAACAGAGCTGTTTCTGCTTCCGTCAAACTCAAATTCCTGCCAATAACTGTCTGCTTTCTGACTCTCCTGCCGCCTGATTCTTATTTTATATACCAAGTGAATCACCGCCTTTCTGGAACAGGTACAAAGGAAATCTGTATCTGCTTTCCATCAAATCTGGCTACCGTTGTTTTACGGTAATCATCGTCATTGCTCTTCGGATAATCCTCCCGCCAGTGTGCACCACGGCTTTCTTTTCTTGCAAGAGCACTCTTTAGAACTGCCATGCCAAGCAATGGAAGATTTCCTGTCAGCGCTTGTACCGTTTGAATCCCATTTAACAACGTATTCTCATTTCTGACAACGCCCATAGTCTCCTGCATCACTTTGTTTAATTGCTTTATTTCTGAAATTTGGGACGCTGGTGGAAAATCTATCTGTGTCGCACAAGATAGATCTACTACATCTGCCTGTTCGCATGCTGATTTTGCCGCAACACGTCCTCCGTATAACGCTCCTAACAGAGAATTTCCACCAAGACGGTTGGCACCATGATATTGGGCACAGCATTCTCCGGCAGCGTAAAGATTCTGAATCGGCGTTCTGTGCTGCTCATCCACCAGAATGCCTCCCATAAAATAGTGAATTCCCGGTAAAACAGACACCGGTTCCTTTCGTATATCTTTATGCAGATAGGTCATACAATCGTCTGCCAGACCAGATAGCTTATTTGAAATAATCTCGTCCGATATTTCCGTCATGTCAAGAAATACCTCCGATTCATGGCTAACCTTCCATATCTCTCTGGCGGTAATATCTCGTGGCATCAGATTTCCAAGCTCCGGGTATTTTTCCTCCATGAAATACCATTGTTTTCCATCTTTCATGGCAAACAACCTGCCACCTTCCCCTCTGGCCGCCTCGCTGATGAGCATGCGTTTTCCACCACATTTCACAGTTGTCGGATGATACTGGATCATCTCGCCATTTGCCAGAGGAACACCAAGCCGGAACAATTCTGCGGTGACTTCTCCTGTATTGCTCAGCGAACCCGTTGTATTTCCAAACAATCCGTGCATACCACCGGTGGCAACAATAACCGCATCCCCCGATAATTCCACAGTCTCCTGACTGTATTCATCCCTGATTACGCAGCCACAACAAATATTGTCACACAGACGAAGTGTTAGGAAAGAATGATGGCTGAACCGTTCTACCATACCAGATGCTTCTTTCCTGCGAACAGCGTCTATCATAGCTGTCATGATCTGCTTCCCGGTATCGCTCTGCGCAAAAGCAGTCCTTTTCTTTTTCTGCCCGCCAAAATTCCGCAGATCCACATCATCATAGCCGCTCATGTTAAATTGAACTCCAAGTTCTAACAGCCAGTGCACCAGCTCCGGTGCTGCCTGTGTCATTCCCCAAACTGCATTTGGGTCTGCCAGACCGCAAGCCGCCTTTATTGTATCTGTGAAATGTTCTTCGGGACTGTCGTTTTCATCTTTTGTATTCAAAGCTGCGTTGATACCGCCCTCCGCCATAACAGACTGCGCCCGCTCTGATGGAAAGAAGGAAACCAGTTTTACATTGCATCCATTTTCCGCTGCCTGCAAAGCCGCTGAAAGTCCTGCCAGTCCAGCACCTATAATAATAATTGTCTTACTCATAGATATTGCCACCCAATATAATAGAAAATAACTGCGCCCGCTATAAACAGAAGGAGCACCGAAAGAATCAAATAAATATCACCCCTTCGTTCTTTATAACTGATGATTCCCAGCGATACGAGCAATGGGCGGATATTGATAAAAATATGAACAAAGATTGCCGCCACGAACAAAAGCTGAGTTACCATCTTTACCGTTGTAAAAGGGAACAAAATATATGTCCCATTCTGCACCTTTCCAAACAAGCCAATATGGAAGAACAGCAGGATCAGTATTGCCAGCCCACTGGCTCGTCTCGCCCAGAATATGGCGTTCTGTTTCAGATACATTTTTCCGGATTGCTTCGCTGTCTGTAAACTCTGAACTGTCAGGATGACACCAATCACCGTATGCACAACAAGAATACCAACACCAATCCATGCAAGAAGTTTCCCTGCGCTACTTCCAACTCCGTTCAGCATAAAGCTGCCCATGATTCCATGAATCATAAAAATGAGAAGCATTAAAACAGACAAAATCGTATTCCATTTTCTCATAAATTCCCGCTCACCTCATTTCTTCGCTGTCCATGATCATATAGTCCATCTGTGTTAGCGTTGTAACGTCAATAAAATCATCCGATGCCAGGAATACATCATACTTTCCACTTACCACTCTTGATAGCATCATTGTGTTACTGTACTCTTTCAGATCTACGAAAAAACCGGCCTGTTTCAACTTGTCACAGAGTTTCTTAGCATAACTGACAAGCGGATAATCCGTCTCAGATACATATAACCGAAAACTAATGTCCGTTTTCATGAGATCTGTTTCATTTGTTTCCGAATCGTCCAGTGCCAATTCTTTTAATTTATTCCGGGTGTTCTCGTTGTCGAGACCATCTGACATCATATTAATACCGAGAACATAAGAGCCTTCCAACTGTGCGGAGGCTTGAGCCGCCTTTTTTGACTTCGGTGTTGCTCCTGTGACTGCATCAATCATAGAAGGCGGTGAATGTAAAATGACACCAAAACCTACAAGAAAAACAATCGTAACAACTAACAGAATCAGTTTTCGTTTCACATTTCCACCTCATTTCCTATTTTTTCAAAATTCTCATTGCGTTCAAAACAGCAATTATGGTAACGCCTACATCACCAAATACAGCTTCCCACATTCCCGCAATACCAAGAGCGCCAAGAATCAGGAACACACTCTTAATCCCAAGAGCAATCACTATATTCTGCATGACAATCTGTTTTGTCGCTTTTGCTACTTCAATCGCGTCCACCAGCTTAGACGGTTCATCTGTCATCAGAACTACATCTGCTGCTTCAATGGCCGCATCCGAACCAAGCCCACCCATTGCAATACCAACATCTGCACGGGCAAGGACAGGAGCGTCATTGATACCATCACCAACAAAAGCCAATTTGCTTCCCGGTCTCTTTTTACTATCTAAAAGCTCAACCTTTTCCACTTTTTGGTCAGGAAGCAGCTGTGCATAATATTTATCCAACTGCAATTCTTCTGCAACAGACTTCCCAATTTTTTCATCATCACCGGTAAGCATGACTGTTTTTTCCACGCCGATATGTTTCAGGTCAGAAATTGCTTTTTTACTGTCCGGCTTCACTTCATCTGTTATCAAAATACATCCTGCATATTGACCATCTACAGCCAAATAAACTTTTGTACCTGCTTTTTCACAGGTTGTGTACTCTATACATTCTGTATCCATAAGTTTCGTATTGCCAGCAAAAACTTTCTTTTCCCCTGCCATTACACTGATTCCATATCCTGAAATTTCCTTATAATCAGAAATCACTGACTGATCAATTTCTTTTTCATAAGCAGCAAGAATGGATTTTGCAATAGGATGGTTAGAAAAACTCTCTGCCTCTGCCGCATACTCCAGAACCTGTTCTTTTGAAAATCCATTTGCAGGCAAAATATCCGTCACATTGAAAACACCTTTTGTAAGTGTTCCGGTTTTATCGAACACAATAACGCTGACATTATTAAGTGCCTCTAAATAATTGCTTCCTTTTACAAGAACACCTCGTTTAGATGCTGCACCAATGCCGCCGAAGAAAGTCAGCGGGATTGAAATAACCAATGCACATGGACAAGATACCACAAGGAAAACAAATCCTCTGCGAATCCACTCTGTCCAGCCTCCGCCAAGAATGATCGGTGGCAGAATCGCCAGAAAAGCTGCTAAGATTACAACCACAGGTGTATAATAACGTGCAAATGTAGTAATAAAATTTTCTGTTGGTGCTTTTCGGCTTGACGCATTTTCCACAAGATCAATAATCTTTGAAGCCGTAGATTCACCAAATGCTTTTGTTGTCTTAATCATTAAGACACCCGTCTGATTCATACAACCGGAAAGTGCTTCGTCTCCTTTATGAACACTTCTCGGAACTGATTCTCCTGTTAAGGCCCTTGTATCCAGCATAGAATCTCCATCCAATACCACACCGTCTAATGGAATTTTTTCACCAGGCTTTACAATAATAATCTCACCAATGGAGACATTTTCTGGAGATATGGTAATCAATTCCCCATTTCTTCTTACTGTAGCAGAATCTGGACGTATATCCATTAAGTCTGATATAGATTTTCTGGAACGCTTAACAGCCAATGACTGAAAAAATTCACCTACCTGATAGAATAGCATAACAGCAACTGCTTCTGGATATTCACCAATGACAAAAGCCCCAATCGTAGAAACACTCATCAAAAAATGTTCATCAAATACACGCCCCTTTGAAATGTTCCTCACAGCCTGCCATACAACATCTCCACCAAGAATAACATAAGAAACAATGAGAAAAGCTAACTCGATAGGCAGTGGCACTTTCGCAAAAACAGTCAATGCCATACCAATGGCATAGATTGCTGCACCAGTCGCTAAACGAACTGTCAACTTCTTATCCTCATTGTTATAGGATTCATTGGCCTCCTGCTTTTTTTCCGGTATATAAGATTCCTGTACAATTTCAGAAACTTCCACATCTGGCTCATGGCTATGAACAATCGTTTCAATCTGACTGGCTATCGTATCTGCGGCTGTCTGAGTAACATTGATTGTAAGCGTCTGCTTCATCAGATTTACCACTGAGGATTGCACTCCATCCAACTCTCCGACTTCTTTTTCAATTTTTGCGGAACAATTCGGACAGTCCAACCCTTTTAACGAATAACTCTTTGTAACATTCATAACGGTTTCTTCCTGAACTTCCACACCGGGCTCATGGCTATGAACAATCGTTTCAATCTGACTGGCTATCGTATCTGCGGCTGTCTGAGTAACATTGATTGTAAG